>DYSM01000483.1 GCA_020718265.1 Draconibacterium orientale
TGAGACGATTTTTTTATTTCTGAGACGACCGCAAGTCGTCTCTACACAGCATGCAGAAAGTTTTGCACGTAGAGACGTGTTGCACACGTCTCAAAAAATAATTTCTTTTTTCACTGTTTTACAATAAGATACAAATTTTACAAACTATATAGGTAATAATCGGGATAAGCATTAAAAAAATTATTTTACCAAAGTAATTTTAAACATATTTGTTTTGTGCGATATTTTCAGCGGTGTGCTAGCTACGTGTATTACCATATCGCCGGTTTTCAGATAGCCTTTTTCTTTGAGAATGGCAATGGAATTTTCGATGGCATCGTCGATTTGTATCTGATGTTCGAAGTAGAATGCCGTAACACCCCAATAAAGCGAAAGGGCACTGAGCAACGGACGGTTTGGTGTAAAAGCATAAATGTCGGCTTTGGGTCGATAGCCCGAGAGACGTTTGGCGGTGCTTCCGTGTTCGGTAAAAGTGATAATGGCTTTTGCTCCCACGCGTTCGGCGGTAATTGCGGCACTGTAACAAACGGAAGCTCCTATAATTCCGGGGTCTCCGGGTTTGGGCGGGACTCCGCGGTTGTAGTTGTATCTGTTGGTTTCGGTGTATTGAATAATTTTGTGCATGTTGCGAATGGTTTCAATCGGGAATTTGCCGACCGATGTTTCGCCGCTGAGCATGAGAGTGTCCACGCCGTCAATCACGGCATTTGCCACATCGTTTGCTTCGGCACGCGTGGGGCGAAAGTTGGTTATCATGCTTTCCATCATTTGTGTGGCAATAATCACGGGAACCGAGGCGTTGATACATTTTTCGACAATTGTTTTCTGCAAAAGCGGCACTCGGTCGAACTCAATTTCAACGCCCATATCGCCGCGTGCTACCATAATGGCATCGGCTTCGGCAATGATGGCATCAATATTTTCGATGCCTTCGGGTTTTTCTATTTTGGCAATGACGTAGGTATTTTTCTTCTTGCGTTTTATCATTTGTTTAAGCTCAATCACATCGCTTACAGCACGAACAAAAGACAGTGCTAACCAATCGACATCGTGTTCGAGGGCAAAATGTGCGTCATCGACATCTTTTTCGGTGAGACTTGGAAGCGACACTCGTGTGTTGGGTAAATTCACGCCTTTTTTCGAAGAAATGGGTCCGCCGTATATCACTTTTGCTTTTACCGAATTGTTTCGATTGGTTGAAATGACTTCTAATTTTATTTTGCCGTCGTCTATCAAAACGGCATCGCCGGCTTCCACATCGCGCGGAAAATCTTCGTAACTCATGTAGAGTTTTTGGGCTGTTCCCATACATTTTTCGGATACAAATTCAACGATTGCATCGTTTTCCAACACGGTTCCTTCCTGCACTTCGCCAATGCGGAGTTTGGGTCCCTGCAAATCGGCAAGTATCGCAACATCTACGCCCAATTCGGCATTCAATTCTCGTATAATGTTGATGGTTTGAATACTGTCTTCACGTTTTCCGTGCGAAAAATTCAGACGGCAAATATCTACTCCTGCCAAAAACATTTGTCGAAGTGTTTCCTTATCCGAAGATGCCGGACCGAGTGTGGCAATGATTTTCGTTCTCGAATTATCTAATGTCATAAGCTTAAATTTGAACTGCTAATTTAATGACAATTTTTTGAATTTTGGTAAAAATGTGAAAATTTGAAATTAAAAGGAATGAAGGTAACGAAGGTGATGAAAAGAATGAACGAAATGAACGAAATGAATGGAATCAATCTTCATTATTATTATTCCGAAAAACCCCGACAGCGGCTCAAAGCCCCGGCGGTGGTTGATTCGGTTACCGTCAAACCGCTGTCGGGGCGTAAAGCCGCCGTCAGGGTTGTGGTATAATTTAACATTTTCGGGTATCCAACACCCGACAATTTCGCC
>DYSM01000081.1 GCA_020718265.1 Draconibacterium orientale
AAGCATATAGATTGTATAGCTAAAATAAAACAGGCTTTTTAGACCGGACTCAATAAAAATTAATTTTAAATATGTACTTAGTTGAAAAAGTATCTAAATAACATACTTTTTTTTTTTTTTGATTAAAACATTCGATTTACTTTTGACGAACTGAAAATAGGTGCAATAAGCATTTAACAATCAGAATAACAATATATTAAGAGCATCCGTAATATGAATGGAGAATCATTAATTGTGTTTTTTATCGCCTCCTTAGTTTTAGTGGGCGGTGCAATTTTATTTTCATCTTTTATTTCGCCGCGTTCGTTCAATATTCAAAAATCTGAACCATATGAGTGCGGAATTCCGACAACAGGTGTTACGTGGTCGCAGTTTAACGTTGGTTATTACCTGTTTGCAATCTTGTTTTTGATTTTCGATGTCGAAACAGTTTTTCTGTTTCCGTGGGCAGTTGTGATGAAACAAGTTGGTTTGGTCGGCATGATAGAAATTTTAATCTTCTTTGTTATTCTAATTTTCGGATTAGCGTACGCATGGAAAAAACACGCATTGGTATGGGAATAAAAGGTATGAAAAAGGAAGATTTCAAAGATAACGAATCTTTGGATATGATGATGCTTGAAAATCAAGGCATTTTCTTTTCAACAATAGATAAACTCGTGAATTGGGGTCGTTCTAATTCGATTTGGCCTCTCACATTCGCCACAAGTTGTTGCGGTATTGAAATGATGGCAACAGGAGCGGCACGCCACGATTTTTCACGCTTCGGCATGGAAGTTTATCGCGCCACGCCGCGTCAGGCTGACGTCATTGTGGTTGCAGGAACAATCGTAAACAAAATGGCTCCGGTTTTAAAACGACTTTATGACCAAATGGCAGACCCAAAATACGTGATTGCCATGGGCGCATGTGCAATTTCCGGCGGACCGTTTTATTACAACACATACCACGTTGTGCGCGGCGTTGAGCATGTTATTCCTGTGGATGTTTACATTCCCGGCTGCCCGCCCCGACCGGAAGCTTTGCTGTACGGTTTCATGCAATTACAACGCAAAATGCGTACACAATCTCTCAAAAACGGCTACAAACGTTACGATGCAGCCGATTACGATGTTGAAAATCCGATTAAATAACTTATGCAGATATGACAAACGCAGAATTAAGCAAAAAAATATCGGAACTTTCACCCGATGCTGTCATTGAAGAAAAACAATATCTGACAGTTACAGTTCAGCCTGACAAGTTTTTCTCCCTGATGCAAAACTTAAAATCCGAGCCAAGTTTGGCGTTCGATTACTTGTTCAACATCTCGGGCGTGGACTACGGCAAAGAACTCGGTGCAAGTTATTTCTTGGATTCGACAAAATTTCGTCATCAAATTCTTGTAAAACAAAAAACATCGGACAGAACAAACGCCGAACTTGAAAGCGTATATTCTATCTGGAAAACTGCCGAGTTTCACGAGCGCGAAATTTACGATTTGTTGGGAGTTCAGTTCAAAAACCATCCGGATATGCGTCGCATTTTTTTGGAAGACGATTGGAACGGACATCCGTTGCGCAAAGATTACGTCGATGAAGTAAATATGATAATTCGATAATTAGGTGATTAGTTAAATTTGATAATGTGTTGATGTAAAAATTTGTAGATTTGATAATTCGATTTAAAAATATCAAATTTCAAGTTTCAAATTACGAGTTTCAAGTTTCAAAATAAATAAGATATGTCAGAACATCAAAATATAGCAGACCCGAAGGAATTAGACCTTGATTATCAAGACTATGTGATAAATATGGGTCCGCAACACCCTTCTACGCACGGGGTTATGCGTTTTTTGCTCACGTTGCGCGGCGAAACCGTGGATAACGTGCAATCTCACTGCGGCTACATTCATCGCGGCATTGAAAAAATGACCGAACGACTGACTTACCCTCAAATCGTGCATCTTACCGACCGAATGGATTACCTTTCGGCACACATCAACAACGCCGCAGTTTGTATGTGCGTTGAAAAAGCCTTGCAAGTTCAAATTCCGGAACGTGTAAAATACATCCGAACAATCATTGAAGAGCTCAACCGAATCGCATCGCATCAACTGTGGTGGGCGGCGTTCGGCATGGACTTGGGCGCACTCACAACGTTTTTCTACGGTTTGCGCGACCGCGAATATATTTTGGATATTTTTGAAGAAACTACAGGCGGACGACTTATTCAAAGCTACAACACGCCCGGCGGTTTGATGAACGATATTCATCCGAATTTTCAGTCCAAAGTAAAGCAATTTATCAAAGATTTTCGCAAAGTACTACCTGAGTATGACAGGCTTTTGACAGGCAACGTCATCTTCAAACAACGCTGCGAAGGTGTAGGCTATATTTCCAAAGAGGATGCAATTTCCTACGGATTGACAGGTCCGTCGGGGCGCGGTTCAGGTTTCTCGTGCGATGTGCGAAAAACTGCACCTTACGGCGTGTACGACAAAGTCAATTTCAAAGAAGTGCTTTATACAGAAGGCGATACACTTGCGCGTTATCGCGTACGCATGGATGAAATGCTTGAATCCATGAGCATTATTGAGCAACTCATAGACAACATTCCGGCAGGCGATTACGCTGCGAAAATGAAAGCTGTGATAAAACTTCCTGAAGGCGAATACTACCAACGCGTTGAAGCAGCGCGCGGCGAATTTGGTGTACACATTATCAGCGACGGCAATAAAAATCCGTACCGCGTAAAATTCCGTTCGCCGAATTTTTCGAATCTTAACGCGATAAATACCATGTCAAAAGGTCATAAAATTGCTGATTTAATTGCAATCAGCGGTTCTTTGGATTTGGTAATTCCGGATTTGGACAGATAAAAACAGAGAACAGTAAACAGTTATCAATCAATAAAATGAGAACTGTAAAAGAGAACGTTTTTAATTAGAGAAAATAAAAATAATAAATAAAAAATATGCCGTTTGATATTTACGATTTTAGCTCATTTACGGAATGGATAGACACGTCGCTGCACGCAGCAATGTCGCCGTTTTGGGCTGTTTTCACCGAATCGGTGATTATCGGAGTTGCATTTTTAGGATTTTACGCCGTAGTCGGACTGCTTTTGGTTTATGCCGAACGTAAAGTTTGCGCATTTATGCAGTGCCGCTTGGGACCGAACCGCGTAGGTCCGTTTGGCTTGCTCCAAACCATAGCCGACTTGCTGAAACTTTTGTTTAAAGAATTGATTCACATTAAACAAGCCGATAAAATTCTGTTCAATATAGCGCCGTTTATTGTAATTATTGCATCGTTTTTTGCCTTGGCAGCCATACCTTTTGCCGCAGGATTGCACGCGATTGACATGAATATTGGGATTTTTTACGTTATGGCGGTTTCGTCCATCGGCGTTGTCGGAATTCTGCTTGCAGGCTGGTCAAGCAACAGTAAATATTCGCTCATCGGAGCTATGCGAAGCGGTGCGCAAATTATCAGTTACGAACTATCTGTCGGACTTTCGCTTATCGTGATTGTAGTCATGGCAGGAACGCTGCAACTATCTGAAATAGTAGAACTTCAACGCGACGGTTGGTTTATTTTTAAAGGACACGTTCCCGCTGTGATAGCATTTATAGTCTTCTTAATTGCAAGCACGGCGGAAACAAATCGCGGTCCGTTCGACTTAGCCGAAGCAGAATCGGAACTCACCGCAGGTTTCCACACTGAATATTCCGGAATTAAATTCGCATTTTTCTTTTTGGCTGAATTTATGAATATGTTTGTTGTAGCATCCATCGCTGCAACTGTATTTTGGGGTGGCTGGATGCCGCTGCACATCGGCAATTGGGACGGATTCAACCACGTGATGGATTACATTCCGCCGTTTGTTTGGTACATCGGAAAAACTGCAGTAATCGTCTTTATCATCATGCTTTTCAAATGGACGTTCCCGCGCTTGCGTATCGACCAATTGTTGAATTTGGAATGGAAATATTTACTGCCGATAAACTTGTTTAACGTCTTGCTCATGGCATTTTTAGTGTTGATGGGTTGGGTATTTTAAGAAAATTAAAATTGCATAAGATTATGTTTCTAAGCTATATAGGAGGAATATTCAAGGGCGTTAAGACCTTGTTTACAGGTATGAAAGTTACGACATCGTACTTCGTTCGACCTTGGAAAATTGTTACACAAAAATATCCCGAAAACCGCAAAACACTCAAAATGTTTGAGGCTTTTAAAGGAGAAGTAACGATGCCGCACAACGAAAAAAACGAACACAAATGCACGGGCTGCGGCATTTGTGAAATTAACTGCCCGAACGGTTCCATAGAACTCGTAACTATGTTTGTTACAAGCGAAGACGGCAAACGCAAAAAAGCAATCGACAAACACATTTATCATTTGGGCATGTGTTCCATGTGCGGATTATGCGTAAAAACTTGTCCGTCAAATGCTTTGAAATTCGGAAATGAGTTTGAACATGCCGTTTTCAATCGCACGAAACTGACAAAAGTTTTAAATCAAGAAGGTTCCACATTAATGAAAGGAGTAGAATAATGGGCACACAAATTATGTTTTATTTATTTTCGGCAATTATCGTAGTATTTTCGGTGCTCACGGTAACAAGTCGTAAAATTTTACGAGCGGCAACCTATCTGTTGTTCGTGTTGGTGGCAACTGCCGGAATTTATTTCATGCTGAATTACCAATTTTTAGCAGCCGTTCAGCTTACACTTTATGCCGGCGGTATCGTTGTTCTTATTATTTTCTCTATTTTATTGACAAGCCATATCAGCCAAAGTTTTGAGCAAGTCGGAAAATTAAAAACCATAGCTTCGGGACTGGCAACCGCTGCGGGCGCAATACTTACAATCAGCTTATTGGTTCAACATCAATTTGTTGCATCAACAAAGCCTGCAATTGATGTAAACATGGAAACCATCGGATTAAGTTTATTAAGTTATGAAAAAGAAGGCTTTGTGTTGCCGTTTGAAGTGATTTCCATTTTGCTCTTAGCTGCTATGGTCGGTGCAATTGTAATAGCGAAAAAAGCCGCAGAAAAAGTTAAAAACCAAGAAAATACAAAATAGTTATGATAGAGAATATTCCACTTTCGTATATTTTGATAGTCAGCACGTTGATGTTTTTTATAGGAATCTTCGGATTTTTGACCAGACGGAATTTGATAACGATTTTGATGTCTGTTGAATTAATTCTCAATTCAGTGAATATCAACTTTGTAGCTGTAAATCGCTATTTGTTTCCGGACAACATGCACGGACATTTTTTTACGATATTCATTATTGCTATTGCCGCGAGCGAAGCTGCTGTTGCCATTGCAATTATATTGAATATTTACAGAAAATTCTTGAATATTAACGTAGAAAATGTAAGCGATATGAAGCATTAGGCTTCAAATCGTCAGAAAAATATTAAAAATCAGTATAAATTCACAAAATTTAGGACATGGATTTTACTTACACCGTACTAATACCGCTGATACCATTATTTTCATTTTTGGTTATCGGGCTGTTGAACAACAAATTATCAAACACTGTAGCTTCCGGAATCGGAACTACCGGTTTGTTAGCTTCATTTGTGATGTCGTATTACACGGCATATCAATATTTTTTCAACACTGAAAAAATTGACGGCGCATATCAAAAAATCATTGGATTTAATGCCGAATGGTTGAAATTCTCGGACAATTTACACATTGATATGGGCACACTCATCGACCCAATTTCAGTGATGATGTTAGTTGTAGTCTCTACAGTTTCGTTGATGGTTCACATCTACAGCATCGGCTACATGAAAGGCGAAGACGGCTTCAATCGTTTCTTTTCGTTTTTGTCGCTGTTCAGCTTCTCCATGTTCGGGTTGGTTGTCGCAACAAATATTTTCCAAATGTATGTCTTTTGGGAGTTAGTGGGCGTTTCATCGTTTCTGCTTATCGGATTTTACTACGAAAAACCGTCGGCAGTCGCAGCTTCGAAAAAAGCGTTCATCGTTACTCGATTCGCAGATATGTTTTTCCTGATAGGGATATTAACTGTCGGATTTACTACGGATACATTTGATTTTCTGAAACTTACAGACCCTACGGGTTCTGCAATTTCGCAAGGCGGCGGTATGCTTTTTATGGGCATGTCCACCATGAACTGGGCGTTGATTCTCATTTTTATGGGCGGCGCAGGAAAATCTGCCATGTTGCCGTTTCACATTTGGTTGCCCGACGCTATGGAAGGTCCGACGCCTGTTTCGGCATTGATTCATGCGGCGACTATGGTTGTTGCCGGAGTTTATTTAGTTGCACGCTTGTTTCCAATGTATAGCATTTCCGCGCCCGATGCCTTGGAGGTCGTTGCTTATGTCGGGGTGATTTCTTCGCTTTTTGCGGCGATTATTGCGACAACGCAGTTTGACATCAAGCGCGTTTTGGCATTTTCAACCATGTCGCAAATCGGATACATGATGACGGCGCTCGGCGTGTCGGGCATGGGCGGACACGACGGCGTGGGCTACATGGCATCTATGTTCCACTTGTTTACACACGCTATGTTCAAAGCCTTGCTGTTCTTGGGCGCAGGCGCAGTCATACACGCCGTGCACAGCAACGTAATGAACGAAATGGGCGGTTTGCGCAAATATTTGCCCGTAACACACATTACATTTTTAATAGCTTGTTTAACAATCGCAGGTGTTCCGCCGCTTTCCGGATTTTTCAGTAAAGATGAAATTTTAGTTGCAGCGTTCCACCATAATAAACTGATTTTCTTTATACAAATGTTTGTTGCCGGCTTGACTGCATTCTATATGTTTCGACTGTATTTCAGAGTATTTTGGAACAAAGAACCACATTACCACCACACGCCGCACGAAGCTCCGTTTGTAATGAAATTCCCGTTGATTTTCCTTGCGGTTGCCGCAGTTTTTGCCGGTTTCATACCGTTTAGCGAACTCGTAACCTCCGACGGCAAAGGATTTGAAGTTCATACAGAATGGATTGTTGCGATTCCCGCGGTACTCGTGGGTTTAATCGGCATTGCAGTTGCATTTGTGATGTATAAAAAGGAAACAGCAATTCCTGACAAAATTTCAGCTTCGTTCGGTTCGTTTTACAAATGGACTTACAATAAGTTTTATTTCGATGAAATTTACATGTTCGTAACGCATAAAATCATCTTCAACTTGGTTTCAAAACCAATTGCATGGTTCGACAGAAATGTTGTGGACGGTGCAATGAACGGTATCGCTTGGGTAACGGAACGTACGTCATTCATGATTCGAGACCTACAATCCGGACAGGTTCAAAAATACGGATTCGTTTTCGTTACCGGATCATTAGTTTTAGCGATTACATTCATACTCTATTGGTTCTATTAATCTTTAAATCAGAAATTTAGAAAAAATGAACATATTATCACTTTTTGTCGTTGTTCCCATGCTCACGGTGATAGCAATTTTGCTCGCCAAGGACAACAAACAAACCCGCTTGTATTCTGCAATCGGGATGTCGATTCAACTCGTCCTCGCTGCTGTTTTGGTTTACATGTACGTGGAGGAACGCAACGCCGGAAACATGGAACAAATGGTTTTCATGCGCGATTACGTTTGGTTTGAAAGCTTAAATTTCCATTACGCAGTCGGCGTGGACGGCATTTCCGTTGCCATGATTGCACTCACTTCTGTCATTATTTTTACAGGAGTTTTTGCAAGTTGGGAAGTTCTGAATTTGCATCGTGAATTTTTTATATCACTAATCGTCTTATCTACCGGAGTATTCGGATTTTTTATTTCGATAGATTTATTTACGATGTTTTTGTTTTACGAAGTCGCCGTTATACCAATGTATTTACTCATCGGAATTTGGGGCAGCGGTAAAAAAGAATATTCGGCAATGAAACTTACGTTGATGCTTATGGCAGGTTCGGCAATGCTATTAGTCGGATTATTAGGCATTTACATGAACTCGGCACCCGACGGCGGACAATTGACAATGAACATTTTGGAAATTGCAAAAGTTAAAATTCCGCACGATGTCCAAATTTTCTTATTCCCGTTTACATTCATCGGATTCGGAATTTTAGGCGCGTTGTTCCCGTTTCACACATGGTCGCCCGACGGACACGCTTCTGCACCGACAGCGGTTTCCATGTTGCACGCCGGCGTTTTAATGAAACTCGGAGGTTACGGCGCATTTCGCGTAGCTATGTATCTGTTGCCGGAAGCAGCACATGAATTATCATGGATATTCTTAATTCTCACAGGATTAGGCGTTGTTTACGGTGCACTCGGAGCAATCATGCAAAAAGATTTGAAATACATCAACGCATATTCTTCTGTAAGCCACTGTGGATTAATACTTTTCGGTTTGATGATGATTACGAAAACTGCAATCAGCGGCGCAATTATCCAAATGATTTCGCACGGCATAATGACAGCACTTTTCTTTGCACTTATCGGCATGATTTACGGCAGAACCCACACGCGTATGATTCACGAAATGGGCGGTTTGATGAAAGTTGTTCCGTTTCTTGGTGTAGCTTATGTCATCGGCGGTTTGGCATCGTTAGGTTTACCCGGATTAAGTGGTTTCGTTGCCGAAATGATGATTTTCGTTGGTTCGTTTGAACACGGCGACACATTCCACAGAGTGCTGACAATCATTGCGATAACTGCAATTGTAATCACTGCGGTTTACATTTTGCGCGTTGTCGGAATTTTGTTACTCGGACCTGTAAAAGACAAGCATTTTTTCGAATTAAAAGATGCCAAATGGTGGGAAAGATTGCCGTTGGTAACGCTTATCTTGGCAATCGCCGCAATCGGAATCGCACCGTTTTGGCTCGTAGATATGATCGGATTCAGCTTAGACCCGGTAATGGAAAAATTAATTATGATTCATTAATCACCTTTCGGAAACTTAAATATCATGCAATTAGAACAAATACTCTTGATGCGCCACGAATTTATGCTAATAATATTGGCACTTGTGGTCTTGTTTTTCGAGCTAATCGTTTCGGATTCCGGTAAAGCCAAACTCATTCCCGTAATCGTGGGTTTGTTTGGCATAAACACCGTTGTCGGCTTTCTCCCGCAAAGCGACGGAACACTTTTTGGCGGCATGTTCGTGATGAGCGAAATGCAACTTGCCATGAAAAACGTATTGAATATTGGTGTGCTTATCGTTCTGTTTCAATCGGTTAAATGGCTTCAGAAAGAAGAAAATCTCAAAAATTCAATCGAATTCTTCGTCATAATGATTTCAACCTTAATTGGTATGAATTTTATGATTTCAGCCGGAGATTTTCTTATGTTCTACCTCGGACTTGAACTTGCCTCAATTCCCGTAGCCGCCCTTGCCGCTTACGAAAAAGGCAAAATCAAATCTGCCGAAGCCGGTATCAAATTTATCCTGTCTTCAGCTTTGTCTTCCGGAATCCTATTATTCGGAATATCAATACTTTACATGCTGTCAGGCTCCATTTATTTCAACGATGTGGCAGCCGCAATTACCGCTGAATCAGCATCGCCGCTGTTGGCTTTGGGAATCGTATTCTTCTTTGCCGGCATGGGATTCAAAATTTCACTCGTTCCGTTTCATTTGTGGACTGCTGACGTGTATGAAGGTGCGCCGATAAATGTAACTTCTTATCTGTCAGTTATTTCAAAAGCTGCTGCTTCATTCATTTTTGCAATAATTTTATTCAAAGTATTTGGAGAAGTTGCACATTTGTGGAAAAATATCGTGTATGTGCTCGCCGTTTTGACCATGACAGTCGGTAACTTGTTTGCGTTGCGACAAAACAATATGAAACGTTTTCTGGCATTCTCATCCATTGCACAAGCAGGATTCATACTCTTGGGCGTGATTAGTGCAAACGAAATCGGGATGACCGCAATTATTTATTTTGCTTTGGTTTACATTTTTTCAAATCTCGGCGCATTCGGTGTCGTCGGAGCAATTTCACTCGTTTCGGGCAAAGAAAACATGAGCGATTACAACGGCATTTACAAAACAAACCCTAAGCTGAGTTTGTTGATGATGCTTTCACTATTTTCGCTGGCAGGCATTCCGCCTGTTGCAGGTTTCTTCGGAAAATTCTTCTTATTTACCGCAGCGGCAACCGGCGGCTACTACTGGCTGATTTTCATTGCAGTTCTCAACGCAACTATCTCATTGTATTATTATTTGATGGTTGTAAAAGCCATGTTTATTGAGAAAAATGAAAATCCGATTCCGAAATTCAAATCCGATATTTATACTCGTATCGGTTTGATAATGAGCGTGGTAGGTATATTTGCAACAGGTTTTTTCGGCGGACTTTACGAGTACATCAAAGAAGCAGTAGATAAATTCTAAAACAAAAACATTATGTCGAAATTAGCAGGAAAATACGGAACCGAAGAAATCCAAGGCGTGCGTTGCCGCGTCATTGAATCGGGATTAATGAAAGAACGCGCAGAATTTTTAAAAGAAATTTTGGAAGTAAATAAGTTAGAAGTAAAGATTGAGGCAGATAAAAAGAAAGACGAATCGGCACCCGACACGTTCAAGATTGGTGTTACGGACTTGATTTTCAATCCGACAATTGCAATTTACGAACGCAGTTTGAAACACAAAAGCGGAAAAAGTATTACGCCCGAATTTTGGAATCAGGATGCAGCCGAGTTAAAACCATATTACTGGACACGACATTAAGCGTTCCGTTTTAAAGGCAAAAA
>DYSM01000484.1 GCA_020718265.1 Draconibacterium orientale
GGGAGTATTATAGTATGGTAATTCGAGATGATTGATTACTTTTGTAGCATTATTTGTTCTATATTATTATGTTAAAAGAGATTTTAGTTCAGGATTTTTTCTATAATTCACAAAGTATCAAATTTGTAACCGACACCAAAGGCAAATTGATTCTGTTAAACAAAAAGGCAGAATCGTTGTTCGATTTAGCTGAATCTGATTTAAAAAACGAAAATTTGAAAGAGGTATTGAACACAAAATCAAAGAATTTCGTGCAAAATCACATAAAAGAGTCCTTAAAAATTAACGAATCGCTCACGTCCGTTGTGGAACTTAACGGAACAACAGAACCTTTTTTCAAACTCACAACCCAACTAAGCACGGACAAAAAATATTTGTACCACGGCATGGTTCAACTCACGCCTGCCGAACTGGAGTCGTCCAAAGCACTCTACCAAACCATGGCTGAGTTTTCTGGCGATGCTATTACGGTCATTGAAAATCACACGTTTACATACATTTCGCCGGCGGCAACGCAAATTTTCGGTTTCACGCCCGAAGAAATTCTCGGTCAGCCTTTGCAAACCTATTATTTGAGAATACACGAAGATGATGCCACCGAATTTTACCGCAAAATTGACGAAAGTATCCTGAAAAAAGAAAAATCTCAACGTTATGCCTACCGTTTTCGCACGAAAGCCGGCGAAGTGAAATGGATTGAAGATTACGTGCAACGAAAATTTGACAAACAAGGCAATGAAATGCTTGCAATTATCAACAGCCGAGATATTACCGAAAATAAAAATACAGAACTCGCGCTCTTAAAATCCGAAGCCGAATTGCGCGCCGCAAATGCTGCCAAAGACAAGTTTTTTTCAATCATTGCACACGACCTCAAAAGTCCGTTCAGTGCACTTATCGGATTTTCCGAACTGCTTATTACTCAGAAAGAATCCATTTCCGAAGAGAAAAAAGATTTGTTCCTCAGCCACATTTATCGCAGCGCAAAATCCACGTTTTCACTGCTCGAAAATTTGCTGCTGTGGTCGCGCGTACAAACCGACCGCATCAAATTTGAACCGCTGACCTATAATATAAAAGACAGTATCGAACAAAATATTCACATCCTGAGCGGAAGTGCCGAGAACAAACAAATCAAAATAATCAATACCTTAACCAACGACATACTTGTATTTACCGACCCCAACATGATAAATACCGTATTGCGAAACTTGTTGAGCAATGCCGTAAAGTTCACACCACACGGCGGAAAAATCACAATCGCGGCTGAAAATTTGAAACAAAAATCGGTAAAAATAACTGTAACCGACACCGGAGTAGGCATTAGCGAAGAGAATATTCGTAAAATTTTAAAAATCGATGAAAGTTTCACAACCGTAGGCACAGACAAAGAAAAAGGTTCGGGATTGGGACTTATTTTGTGCAACGAATTTGTAACCATAAACGGCGGAACCATGACCATCGACAGCAAACCTAATGTCGGCAGTTCTTTCAGTTTTACTCTGAAATTAAAATAAGCACCATGCGCATAAAACGAGCCATTTTAAGTGTGTCCGACAAAGTTGGAATTGAAGAATTAGCAAAAACACTTGTAGCCCTAAATATTGAACTAATTTCGACCGGCGGAACTAAAAAAACGCTGGTCGATGCAAATATTCCGGTAACAGATATTTCCGAAATTTCAAAGAGTCCCGAAGCGTTTGGAGGACGTGTCAAAAGTCTCTCGTTTCAAGTGCAATCTGCTTTACTTTTCGACAGAGAAAAACACAAGGAAGAAGCTGATAATCTGGGTATTGAACCGATTGATTTGGTTGTTTGCAATCTGTATCCGTTTCAGAAAGCCGCCGAAACCGGTGCCGAAATTGAAATGCTCACGGAACACATTGACATTGGCGGT
>DYSM01000485.1 GCA_020718265.1 Draconibacterium orientale
TTACTTTTTGAAACGACTTACATCTTTTCGGAAGTTTTCAGAAACTGGAAGTTTTTTGATTTCAGTTTTACATATTGCTTTGAAAACTTCGACTTCAATTTCGTGTGTGTTGTTGTTGTAGCGTAAAATCTTGTCGGCATTAACACGATGAGAACTGCGAATTTGAATGAATTGAGTTTTATCAAAACCTTTGTCCTCCATTTTTGTGAGTGAAAAATTGAATAAGGTTTCGGGTTTTCTGTCGGTGAAGTAAATCCGCTTGTTGTTTGATGCTCCGCTATTGCCTGTTTCTGTTTCTATGAAAACGATTGTGTCAATGCCAATTCTGTTTTGCTTGCTGTCGCTAAAGTCAAGTCGTATAAACTTAGCCTGATTGATTGCGTTGATTTCATTTATGAACTTTGGCAAAATCTTTTTTAGTTTGTCCAAAGTGATTGGCTTGCTGATATGCTCAACAGGAATTGTAGAATTGATATTCAGTTCCTCAATGCCTTGATAAAAATCTCTGGTCTTGCCGCTAACGAAAAGCACAGGAAGTTTCAAATTAGTAGCTATGTCCAAACCCGTCATACTGTCGCCACCCAAATCAATATCCAAAACCAAAGCGTCAGCTTTGGTTGCATTTATTTTTTCTAAAAATTCGGTTGAGTTTGTTGCTCTTACAATTACTTCAACTAACTGAGTTTCTACTAAATCCTCTTCAAGTGATTTTAGCAGCATTGGACTGTCCTCTAAAATTGCGACTTTCAGTTTGCTCATGTCAAAAGTGAATAGTTAAAGTTGAGTGATACTCTTGCTCGTTGCAACTGTTTTTGATTTCATACTTGCCCGAAAGCAAAATGTCTAACCGCTTCCGCATATTTGTCAAACCAAGTCCGCCTTTGTGGTTGTTGGGTTTTTGATTGATACGATTAACCACTGACATTTCAAAAGTCTTGTCCGAAAGTTTAAGCCGTATGGTTAAAAACTCGGGATGGTTTACATCACCGTGTTTGAAAGCGTTCTCAATAAAGTAAGCAGTTATCAAATGCGGAAGGCAAGTCGCACTATAATACTTTGAATTTGTGTTTATCGCTGACTTGTCAATTTTGATGGAGTTGGTTTGGTAAACAAAATTGCCCTGCAACGATTTGTAGCTTTCTAAAAAAGTCAACTCGTCTGCAACACTTACAAGATGCTTGTTGCCGTGATAAAGAATGTAGTCCAAAGTCTCGGCGAGTGCCTCAGAACCTTTGTAAAGATTTTTAGACGCAACATGAAGTGTCGCAACCATGTTGCGTAAAGTGTGAGGTTGCAATTGAAACTTTAAATGCTCTGCCTCAAGTAATGCGTTGTCGGCAATGAGTTTTGCATTTTTCCTTGCAAGTTTGTCCCGCTGCTTTTTCTCTGTTGTCAGTTTGGAGTAAAGCCAAATACAAACAACAATGAAAACTACAATTATGAAAATTAGTCCTTCGTTATCTTCCATTGTCAAGTTTACTAAAAGTCGTCATATTTTGCTGTCAGTTGATAGTCGCACGGTCGCTCGTAGGGTTTCCGCTAACGGCTGAGGCTAAAAGCTGGCGGGATTTTGAAATCCGATCTGTCAATTGGGTGATATGTTGGTTTAATTCTCTCACCTGCCTGCTGGCTGCAGGTTTTCAATTCGCACCGCCTCCTGACTTGTGTTTTATGGCTTGTTACCATTTGTTATTCCTTCAATTTGTTAATCTCTGTTTCCGTTAAACCAGTTATATCAATAATTGTCGGAACGTCCATCCCTTTCATTATCATTTTTTTTGCAACTTCTATCTTCCCTTCTATCTTTCCTTCTATCTTTCCTTCTATCTTTCCTTCTATCTTCCCCTCTGTCTTTCCTTCTTCATATTTCGTATCCAAAGAATTTTGCATGT
>DYSM01000486.1 GCA_020718265.1 Draconibacterium orientale
GAACTCATAGATTCCTGCTTTAAGCGAGCTTGTGTTGATTTGATTGTTGGTATTTAATTGATTTAAAATCTGTTTTCCGGTGTTGTCGTACACAGAAATTACAGCGTTTGGTTCAATGTTTTGTAAATTCAATACATTTGTAACAGGGTTCGGAAACGCAGCCATGTTGCTTTCAACGGTTTCTGTGTCCACAAAATTCGGAAGAATTATGGTGTAATCTTCTGCCTCCGAAAAATGTTGATCCGCGCAAAGCACCGGCGAATTATTAGTGCTTGTAAAAAAACTCAAAACTCATTGAAATACTTAATGTTATAGTGATATTTCTACTTGAATGTTTTAAGAAATTCTGTAGAATTTCGATTGAAACTATAAAAAACTAGGAACGACTACTTCTGACTACAATATGACAAATCATTTAATCGAAATAATGGCTATAAAATACAAAATATCAAATATTTACAAATTATCTTACAAAAATTGATTACATTTTGCCAATATCTCATCAGGTTTCATGTAAATATCTTCCTTAAATTTTTTATATTTTGAAGAAGCCGAAGATTCATAAAGCGCGAAAAAGGACCAAGAATACAAATACATACATGCTCCGTGCTCAATCGTAAGGTTATCAATTCGATGTTCAAATCGGCGTAGCGATGCGTCAAACAAATAGCTTAATCCGCGTCCGATAACTTCAAATAAATTGCATGATTCATAATCGGTAATGTGCCCAAATTCATGTGAAAATAGTCCGATTTGCGCCATTTTAGGGACATCGCTCAACAAAATTTCACCTTTTTTTGAATTATTAATCCGAATTACATATACTCGATGTGCTTTTTTCCGAAAAACGGAAGTAATTTTCGGTCGTGCATTCAATGTCGTTTTAATATCGTCAAACTCAAAAATTACATTGCAATTTGAAATTTCCGGATAAAATGAAAACGCAAGCAAAATCGGATATTCGTATTCCGCCGGAACTTCCATGTTCGTGCAAACCTGACCACGCAGAGTTTCAATATCTGGTAAAGAGTCTTGAACTTGCGGCTGCGCAACCAATGTCGAAACCGAGAACAGAAGTATGGTTATGATTTTGAAAACGTTCATTCAAGATGAAATCTACCGAATTAATCCTTCACGCAACGCACGGAAATTGCGGTATTTTTGTCGTATTGGATGCGAATTAAGTCGTCCAAACCGTAGAAACAGTAGTATCGAAGCGCGGTTTTTGAGTCAAACTCGGTGCTCGACCAAAAAAATCCGAACACGCCTTTGTATTCAAAACTTTCGTTGTAGCCCAAGCGCGAGCCGGCAGGCAGTGCGTTGAAGCCGATAACTTCCGTTTTTTCGGGCACATTGGTTTTCCAATCTTCCGACGCTGCTTTCATTTTTTTTCCGGCTATCATTTTTCCGCCCAAATTTCCCATGAGCGTTTGCCACTCGTTATCGCCGGGCAAATGCCAACCGGACGGACACACGCGTTGCGCGGCATCCCACGTGTATAGGCGACCGTAAGCCGGTTCGGGCTTTGAATCATTGTCAAACACCCAAGAGTTTGGGAGTTGATAATTCAAATTTTCAGCCATCCACACCTGTTTTCCGATGGTGATGGTTTTGTAAGTTTGTCCGTCTCGCCCGTCGCGCAACGTGCCGTTGTCTAACTTTGGTTGCCACGAGCCGTCGGGAAATACAAGAATCACGGTTCCGTCTTTACGAACGATTTCCTCTTGTGCAAAAAGTTGTAATACACTGATTGTGAATACGATAGAAAGAATATTTTTTAACATGTTGTTTGATTTTTTAAAGTGGTCATAAAGCTGTCAAATATAGTCGAACAGTGGTCAAACGATTGTCATTTAGTGCTAATATATAAAAATTACAATTGAATTTCTA
>DYSM01000487.1 GCA_020718265.1 Draconibacterium orientale
TGACTACTTTTTGACCATTGAATGACTACTAAATGACAAAACATTCGATTGAAAGAATGACGACAACCTACATAGTGCTTGTAATAAAACTCATAACTTGTTGAAGTTCTTTACGATATAGCGAAATTTCGTTCCGAATGTTTTTAGAAATTCAATTGAAATCCAGTTGAAATTTTTAAAAAACAAAAAAATGACTACTTTTTGACCATTGAATGACTACTAAATGACAAAACATTCGATTGGAAAAATGACTACAACCAACATAATTTCATATATTTACACGTCTTCTTACAAACACTAAATACCTCGATAAATGTTGCAACTGCGGCGGCTGTGGCGGCGTATCACATTGCATCGTTTTTCGATAGGTAAACTTCTGCCGCAGAGAGCTTTTCGGGCGAACCAATATCGAACCAAAAGGCTTCCGAAGCGTCAAAAGCTGAAATTTTTTGTGTCGCGCACAAGCGCAAATATTCCGGCGTGATTGAAAATTTTCCGGTTTGCGTCATTAAATCGAAAATTTTCGGACTTACGATGTGGACTCCCGTAAACGACTTGTAACCTGAGGTTTGTAAGCCGATTTCTTCGCCTGTCATAACGTTTTTCCAGCCGGAAAGCTGCTTGTTTTTATCAAAGCAAAATTGTCTCGAAGAACTCTGATTTTGTACGGCAAGCGTTGCAATCGAATTTGTTTTTAAATGAAAATCAAGCATTTGCGCGATGTTGATGTTGGTCAAAACATCGGCATTATGGATTAAAATTGCATCGGAATTTTCCAAAAGCGGTCGTGCTTTTACAAGTCCGCCGCCGGTTTCGAGCAGGTCGTTGCGCTCGTCGGAAATTTCAATCTGTAGTCCAAAATTTTTATTAGCTGCCAAAAAGTCAATGACCTTGTCGGCAAAATGGTGTACGTTTACAACAAAGTCGGTAACACCTTGTGCCGCAAGTCGTTTAACAACGTGTTCCAGCATTGGTTTTCCGCAAATTGGCACAAGCGCCTTCGGAATTTCGTTTGTGAGCGGGCGCAGGCGCGTGCCAAGTCCGGCTGCAAATATGAGAGCTTTTGTCATTTTAATGTCGATTTATCAAAATTTTAGCAGCTTCAAAAACTTCATTTTCAGATTGTTCTGTATTTATCGTTTTGATATTTTCACTACCAAAAAACGACCAATTTTCAATAACTTTCTCTTGAAATCCCATAAAATTTTCAACAGTTGCAGTGTCGGCACAACCACATTCGTAGCGAGAAAGATGCTTTTTGCGGTGCGCAGCAATGTTTAGATTCACTGTTAAATTTAGAATCAAATCGGGTTTCGGAAAATATTCTGAAAGATTGTTAATCAATGTTTTATCTGCACCGAGTGCGGCTTCGGAGGCAAAATATTTGTAAAAATAACCGTTTAGCAAGATAAGTTTTGCATTCGATTCTGTAGCTTTTTGGGTTGAAAAACTCAAAGCGTGTGTCAAAAACAACAGTCGTGCATTCGGCGTGAGCGCACAGAGGTATGTGTCGATATCGTGTTTGGATTTAAACGGTTGACCATTAGTGTGTTGCGTAAAAATATCCCAAATTCCGGCAACGTAACCTTGCTCAAAACCTTCTTTCAATTTGTCAATTAATGTGCTTTTGCCTGTGCCGTCGGCTCCGGTAATGCAAATGTATTTCATTTTATATTAGATATTAGATATGAGATATTAGATATTAGATATTAGATATGAGATATGAGATATGAGATATGAGATATGAGATATTAGATATGAGATATGAGATATGAGATATGAGATATGAGATATGAGATATGAGATATGAGATATTAGATATGAGATATTAGATATGAGATATTAGATATGAGATATTAGATATGAGATAT
>DYSM01000488.1 GCA_020718265.1 Draconibacterium orientale
AAGATGCCGGCGAACTCGGCGCAGGACACACCGTTACGGCGATTTACGAAATTGTGCCTCCCGGCGTAAAAAATCCTGCCGAGCAAACCGACCCGCTGAAATATCAAAACACAACTCCGAAAGACGGCGGAAACGAAGTGATGACCCTGAAATTCAGATACAAACCGATAGATTCCGAAAAAAGTATTTTGGTTGAAACGCCCGTGATTGACAAAAAAGTTGCTTTAAACTCATCTTCCGAAAACTTCCGCTTTTCGGCATCCGTAGCCGCTTTCGGCATGGTGTTGCGCGATTCAAAATTCAAAGGCACAGCCACGTTCGACCTCGCAAAATTGCTCGCCGAAGGCTCAAAAGGCAAAGACCCCGAAGGCTACCGCGCCGATTACATCAAACTGATTGACCAAGCGTCTAAATTGAAAAAATAAATCAATGCCAAAGCCTCTTAGCGGTTTTGAACCGCTTAGAGGCTAATATTGATTGCTTCACAAAGTTGCACAAAGGAAAACACAAAGTGTCACGAATTAATTCTCAATTCTCTCATCTCAAATCTCAAAAAAACATGAAAAAGAATCTTTTAATCATCCTGATTTTGCTGATTGCAATTTCGGGTTACGCCCAACACACAATCACCGGAACGGTTACAGACGAAGCCGGACAGGTTTTACCCGGCGTTTCAGTTTCCGTAAAGAATACGAAAAATGCAACAATGACCAATATGGAAGGCAAATATTCCTTAAATGTCAAACAAAACGATTCAATTCTGATTTTTTCTTATATCGGAATGTTTACCCAAGAAATAAATATTTTCGGTAAAAATATAGTAGATATTAAAATGATTGAAGAAGAAGTTATTGATGAAGTTGTCGTAGTAACAAAATTAGAAGTTGGTGTATTGTCGGGAGATTATAGCAAAAGAAGTTTAAAAAAAGACAAAGGTTACATTTCGCCGATAATGAGTGGCGACGACGAACCCATCGAAAACTCAGAAGAATACAACAGCATTACTGACAACGGCTACAAAAATGTGCTGTCCGACCCGCTTTCGACGCTTTCCATTGATGTGGACAACGCCGCGTATTCCAACGTGCGCCGCTACATTGACAACGGCACGCTGCCCCCTGCCGATGCCGTGCGCATTGAGGATATGATAAATTATTTCGATTACGATTACCCCAACCCCACGGGCGAGCATCCGTTTGCGTTCGTTACCGAGATGTCCGAATGTCCGTGGAACAAAGACCACAAGCTCATGCACATCGGCATTCAGGGCAAAAAATTGGATTATCAGGATTTGAAACCCTCGAACTTGGTTTTTCTCTTGGACGTGTCCGGCTCCATGAGCGATGCCAACAAATTGCCTTTGCTGAAAGAATCGTTCAAATTGTTAGTCAATGAGTTAGGTCAAAGCGATTACGTTTCAATCGTCGTATATGCAGGCGCGGCTGGCGTCATTTTGGAACCGACACCCGCGTACGAAAAAGACAAAATTTTCGCATCGCTCGATAAGCTCCAAGCCGGCGGCTCCACCGCAGGCGGACAAGGCATTGAGTTGGCATACAAACTTGCAAAAGAACATCTTATCAAAGACGGTAACAACCGCGTAATTCTCGCAACCGACGGCGATTTCAACGTCGGCGTTTCGTCTCAAAATGATTTGGTAAAACTGATTGAAGAAAAGCGCAAGGACGATATCTATCTGACAATCTTGGGTTTCGGCATGGGAAATTACAAAGACGGCACGATGGAACAAATCAGCAATGCCGGCAACGGAAATTATTTCTACATTGATAATATGAAAGAAGCCGAAAAAGTGTTTGTCAAAGAAATGCGTGCCAACATGTTTACGATTGCCAAAGATGTGAAAATTC
>DYSM01000082.1 GCA_020718265.1 Draconibacterium orientale
AAACTTCGATATATCGTAAAGAACTTCAACAAGTTATGAGTTTTATTACAAGCACTAACTAACATAAATCCATTTATTTAAACCTCATCTTGCAAATAATATTTAGAGCATCTGATTTGCATATTCAGCACACAAATGCGAAAGTTTACACGTCGAACATTTTGGGTTTCGAGCTGTGCAGATGTACCGTCCGTGCAAAATTAGCCAATGATGCGCTTTTCCCAACAAATGTTCCGGAAAATTCCTAACGAGTTGTTTTTCTGCATCCAAAGGTGTTTTTGCGTTTTGGGTTAATCCAATTCTGGCAGCGACTCTAAACACATGTGTATCAACAGCCATCGCGGGTTTATCATAAATTACGGATGCAATAACATTTGCAGTCTTCCGTCCTACTCCGGGCAAATTTTGCATTTCATCAATATCGGACGGAATTATGTTATTGTATTCATTTACAAGCATTTTCGCCATGCCGACTAAATGCTTTGCCTTGTTGTTCGGATACGAACATGTGCGAATGTATTCAAATACCTCTTCGACATCGGCACGCGAAAGAGTTTGAGCATCGGGGAATCGACGAAATAAATCGGGCGTAATTTCATTCACGCGTTTGTCTGTGCATTGTGCCGAAAGTATCACAGCCACAAGGAGTTGGAAGGGATTGGTGTATTGCAATTCTGTTTCGGCGGGCGCATCGACAGCTAAAAAATAATCAATCAAAGCTTTGTAGCGTTCCGGAATCGTCATTTTTTTAATTGTTTTGGTTTGATTTCTTTCTTTTTAAATCGGTCAATTTCTCGCCAAATCATTTCCACAGAAAGTCCGACAACGATATACACACCCAAGTAAAAAAGCGTGGAAAGCATAAAGCCTTCTATGTTGAAATAGCCGATTGCAGTGTACCCGATAACAACGGATAACACAATAATAATAAGCTGTTTAAGAAATTTTTTCATGTTCAATTTTATGTTTAGCATAAAAAGCTGCTCCAATAATGCCGGCTTTATTTTTAAGTTTTGCCGGAATAACAGGTGTTTTAAGTTTAAGATATTTTGAAAATAAATCGAAATCCGAACTCACACCGCCACCAAGCAGAATCAAATCGGGGCTCAAATAAAGTTCCAACATCTGTAAATATTTACTGAAACGTTTACCCCACGTTTGCCACGATAATGCTTTTTGAGTTCTTACAGCATCGGCAGCGTACCGCTCCGCAATTTTACCGTTGGACATAAAGATATGACCAAACTCGGAATTCGGAATTACTATTCCATTGTGAATCAACGCAGTACCAATCCCGGTTCCGATTGTTATCATCAAAATCAAGCCTTGTTTTTCTCGTCCGCTGCCAAATGTTGCCTCAGCCAAACCTGCCGCATCAGCATCGTTGAGAACAAAAGCCGGAAGTCCGGTTATTTGCGAAATCAATACTTCTATATTTGTATCAATGTTTGTTTTGTCTATGTTTGATGCTGTTTTTACGATTCCGTTTTGAACTACCGCCGGGAAACCGCAACCAATTGCGCCGGTCCATTCAAAGTGTTCCGCCTGCTGTTTAATAATAGTTGCAATAGCCTGAGGTGTAGCAGGTTGCGGTGTAATAATACGATTACGTTTTGAAATCATTTTACCGGTTTCCGTATTTACAATCGCAGCTTTTATGCCCGAACCGCCGACATCAATTCCGAGAATTTCCATTTATGTTAGATTTTAGATGTCAGATGACAGACATCAGATTTAAAAACCGTAAAATACTGTTTAAGAGATTTTTAGAACGTTATACTATTTTTATTAAGCCTCGCAAACGAGTGTTCCGATGTGTTCTCCGGCTATAACTTTTTGCAGATTTCCGACCGTATCCATATCAAAAACGTAAATTGGTATGTGATTTTCCCGACAGAGCGCGAAAGCGGTTAAATCCATGATTTTCAATTTTTTGGAGATTACATCCGTAAACGTAACAGAAGAAAATTTAACAGCATCCGGATTTTTTTCCGGGTCTTCGGAATACACGCCGTCCACACGTGTGCCTTTGAGTAAAATTTCGGCTTTCAATTCCGCCGCGCGCAATGCCGCGCCGGTGTCGGTTGAAAAAAACGGGCTGCCTGTTCCGCCGGTCAGTATTGCAACTTCACCGTTACACATCGCTTCGTGCGCCTTGTCACGTGTATAGCGTTCGCCCGCAGGTTCGGTGCTGAACGCTGTGAAAAGCCTCGATTTTTGACCGACCGATTCAAACGCCGATTGTAGCGCCAGCCCGTTAATAATCGTTGAAAGCATTCCCATGTAATCGCCTTTCACTCTGTCAAAACCAAGTTCGGTGCCTTGAAGTCCTCTGAAAATATTGCCTCCACCAATCACAATAGCGACTTCAACATTCTGGTTTACAATTGATTGAACCTGCAACACATACTCATGTAATTTTGCAGTAGAAATTCCGAATTCGGTATCGCCGGCAAGCGATTCTCCGCTCAGTTTAAGAAGGATTCGTTTATAAACTGCCATTTTTTTCTATTCTTATTTTTTTGTAAAAATATAAAAAAAGCATAAAACAAAAACGAAAAATTTATTTTGTTTCAATCTGGTCTCCGGTTTTTCCAAATCTGCGTTCGCGTTTTTGATAATCAAGAATAGCCTCAAAAAAATCATGTTTGCGGAAATCGGGCCACAAAACCGGCGTAAAATACAGTTCGCTATATGCCGATTGCCAGAGCAAAAAATTGCTAAGACGGTATTCGCCGCTGGTTCTAATCATCAAATCCGGGTCGGGAAAAGAGGCTGTCTGTAAATAATCAGATATTAACTTCTCATCAATTTGTTCCTCCGAGAGGTTGCCTGCTGCCACTTTATTTGCAATTTTTTTTACAGCTTCTATGATTTCAAATTTTGAGCTATAGCTTAATGCAAGTATCAATGTAAGTCCTGTCCCGTTCGATGTATTTGCGATTATGGCATCTAATTTTCGATTAACATTATCGGGTAACGACTCGCGACATCCGATAGTTTGCAATCGAACCTTGTTTTTTATTAAATTCTCGGTTTCATTCTCAATGGAATTGACTAACAAAGACATTAGAGCATCAACTTCGGCTTTGGGGCGATTCCAGTTTTCGGTGGAAAAAGCGTAGAGTGTCAAATATTTTACGCCTGTTTCGCCGGCAGCTTCAACGGTTTCTCGCACGGCTTTTACGCCGTTTTTGTGTCCGAATATTCTGGGATTTCCGCGTTTTTTTGCCCATCTGCCGTTTCCGTCCATAATGATGGAAACATGTTGGGGAATATTATTTTTGTCGAGAAAATCTAATGCGTTCATCGGATTAATATTTCTTTTTTGTATATGCCGGACACCAAACTTTTTTGGTTGAAAAACTGTAAGTTAGCGAGAATTGAGCAACGGAATACCAATCGTTGGTATTGATGCTTGTTACTTGCTTGCTCGAATGTAAAGGGTAATCAACGTTTGCTTCATTGCCTTTCAAATCATCTAAGTTGTCGGACATCGTGTTCCTAAAAAGCCATTCTACGTTTAGGGTAAAACGTTTTCCGAGTGCTGCCTTTACGCCTCCGCCAAACGGAATTGCCATAAAATAGGTCAAATTATTGAGGTTATCGGCGTAATTCAGTGCTATTCCGGCTGAAATATAAGGTGCAAATTTAAAGCCTTCGGATGGGTTGTACGGCAGGAAATGATATTCGCAAGTACCCGAGGTTTCGATAAGATTTGTTTTAAAAGAAGCGTTTCTGACGGTCTGATATTGATATGAAAAATCGGCGTCATCTGCAGCAAGAGTTAAACGCAAAACCTGAGCTTTGACAGCGATAAAATCATTTTGCGTATATCTGTAAAGAATTCCGAACGCAGGTTGTACTTTATAGAATTGCTTCAGATGATTAATATCGCCTAAATAATAACTTCCGCCGGCAGCAAATCCGAATTCGTGCCTCTGTGTTTGCGCCGAAATATCGATGCTCAAAACGAGGAATACGAAAATAATCAAAACATGTTTCATTATGAATATTATTAAATATTGAAGCCGTTTATACGCACTACAGATTTCTCCGCACAAGGTACAAACGGCTTCAGACTAAAATATTTTTTCAATTAGAACTTAGGCATACTTTTAATTGTATTCTTCAACTTATAATACCCTGTAACGACTGTAAAAATATACGCATCGTTGTAAGCCGGGTCTCCGCGCATGGTTTTGCCGGATTTATATTTGACCACAGCAAGTTGGTCTGTAACTTCCAAGTAATTTCCGTCTTCGTCTTTAATAACGTCTAAATGTCTGTCAGCAAATGGATTTGACGGGTTGTAAAAATACCTGTCATGTGCATCATC
This sequence comes from Draconibacterium orientale, assembly GCA_020718265.1. GTDB lineage: Bacteria > Bacteroidota > Bacteroidia > Bacteroidales > JAADGE01 > DYOJ01. The sequence goes on from DYSM01000082.1 coordinate 4,340, forward strand.
AAGGTAGTCGGTAGTTGTGTAACGGTTTGTGATTTCCAAACCCACAGCCCATCGTCTGTCTATTTGATACTTCGCACCTAAACCTAAACTGATATAGCCTGCAAACTTACCATATTCTTTGTCGGGTGTTACAGTTTCCGTAACGTCCTCTCCGGTTTCGATATCTTTATATGTGTATTCATAAGGTTCGCTTCCTTGTCCTTCGTTATGTGACGGACGCAAAGCCACCCACTCTCCCGAACCTCTTACAGCCTCAGCTTTTGGATTAAAGTATAATCCGCCGCCGCCAAGAATTACGAATGCGCTAATTTTCGTTGCGCCGCGCAAACTTGAGAACGTGTACCGTGCAAGTTCTTTTTCTTTGATGAAGTTATACTCAAACTGTGCACCAAACTCCCAAATGTTGCTTGCAAAGTAAAGGTTACGAGATTGACGACCAACATTTTGGGATTCAGCATCATCACCTTTGATATACGCGTACGATATCGTGGGCTTAATTGCAAAATCTTCCAGAATCCTGTATCTCATGCCAACCTGCATGGTCGGGCGCGTGTAACGCCAATCCATATCGCGCACGCCCAAAAAGTGCGCCGCATCTTTTGCTCCGCCGCCGAGGTCGCCCATAAAATGGTTTGTGCCCATTCCGGCGTAAACAGCCCAACGTTCGCGTTTCCAGCGCTGTCCGTCCGCCATGAGCGGAATCATAAACAGCAATAACAGATAAACAATTTTTCTCATACCGATTGTTTTTTCAAAAACTAATTTCTGACTCATGCACAAAATAACAATATTCTCTGCTAAAAAACAACAAAAATTGATAATTGTGCGAATTTAATTTATAACGTGCTAAATTCTATACTATTATGTGCGCTAAAAAAAAAGTTTTATTTGCACGGATTAGGCGGATTTGTCTTTTTTTCGCCCCCGATAGAACCGACAAATCTATCTATAGCATCGAATAGAAACTCGACACCGTACCCGGCAACAAATGCAAATCCGGCTGTTGAAAGGGATTCTAAGAACGTGATTTGTTGTTTCTCAATATCACCCCAAAGTAAGCCTACGATTAAGCCGGCAAGCGCGCCTAAGTGTATGCGCAACGTATATTTTATGTTTGAACCTTGCGAAAAGACTTGTGTACGAATATCTTTTTCCAACGTGCGCAACACAAAAATAAATCCGCCTATCAAGCCATACAGCAACGGCAGGATATACAATTGTATTATTTGCGTGTAATTTTGCGCTTCTTGTATTGTGCTCACATTATCATTGACCATAGCATCGGCTTTTGACGACGGCGCACTGCCCGGACCGCCTGCCGGCATTGTCGATTTGGAAACTGTATCTGCGGCAAGTGCGGCGTCGTGTCTGGATTTTTGCCCAATGACGGAGCGCAAAAAATCGACCCAAGGCGTAAGCAATTCGATGCTGCCGGAAAGTTCTTGGTCAAGTTTACCTTTTTCGGATTCTAATCTGTAATATTCTAACTGTGCGCGCTCGTTGTCTTCATCCGCGTTCATTAGCAAACGCAATTCATCGGTACGATTATCGACCTCATTCATTCGTTTGTAGGTTGATTGAATGTTATTTAGTGTTGTAGTTCCTTTCAGTGTTATGACTTGAATAATGACAACAGACAAAATAAACAAGAGTGTCCAAAAACGGTAAGAACGTACAGAAGTTTGTGCTAATGAGGATGTTGATTTAATTTTAAAAAATGTTTGAAACGGCGTTGGGCGAACGACAGCTCGACGTCGTCCGGCTTTTAAACCGTGTATGGAAACGGGCTGAACCAGCTTGGATAGTTCTTTGTAAGCCATCCAAAATTCAATTTCATCCTCAGTTGTCCACGTATCTTCTTTTTCACATTTTTTAGATTTTATGATAATTTGAATCCAATCTTTTTGAATTTCAAAACCATGTTCGGTGGCATAATTAAGCAACAATTCTGCATTTTCCAATGCTTCGTGCAACATGCTTTCGGAAAGCATTGAAAGTTCATTCGGTTCTTTCATCTTACAGTTTTTACAAATTATTTTACATAAATTTGAAAACGCTTAACTTCTTCTATTTCAACAGGTTCGTTATTGTATTTTGCCGTCACGATGACTTCCCACCAACCGCTGCGAATATTCTTTCTGACCGAAGAAACAGAAAACAAATTTCCCGAAGTTTCATTCAATTTATCGTAAGGGATAACTTGTTTATTCATAAACTCTTTGGTGGTTGAATAATAATAAAACCAGCGAAATTCAAGCGTAAAATCGTCCTTAGAATATTTTTTCAACAAATCGTTGCTGAAATAGACCGACAAGCCAAGCTCTTCGGGGCGGTCGATGCCTGTATCGTACGCCGATTTCAGCGACACTTCTTTTCCGTCCGCTTTCCAAACAATATGTGTTGGTTTGAAATCCGCTTGTGCAAAACTGTAGCCAAAAATGCACACTCCAATTAATAATCCGATAATTTTTTTCATATTCTTATTTTTTGAACTTTAAAATTACTACTTTTGTTCTATCTTTTCGTAAAAGATGCAAATATAAGTATTTTACATAAATTTGAAACATTTAGACGAATAAAGTAAACATGACAAAGCTGGTTTTTGCAACACATAATAAAAATAAACTGCGCGAAGTTCACGAAATTTTGGGCGATAAATTTGAAATCGCAAGCCTTTCGGATATAAATTGCGAAGAAGATATTCCGGAAACGCAACCGACCATAGAAGGAAATGCCTTACAAAAAGCGTGGTATCTCTATGAAAATTACGGTGTTAATTGTTTTGCCGATGATACGGGCTTGGAAATCGACGCGTTGGACAATCGCCCCGGAGTTTATTCTGCGCGTTATGCCGGCGAGCCGAAAAATGATGAGAATAACATCAAAAAAATTCTGTCCGAACTTGAAGGCGTTGAAAACAGAAAAGCGCGTTTTAAAACCGTTTTCGCGTTGATTATCGACGGCGAAAAGTTTCTGTTTGAAGGACTTGTGTACGGAACCATTGCTACGGAAAAGCACGGCGAATCGGGCTTTGGTTACGATCCTGTGTTTTTTCCGACAGGTTTCGACAAAAGTTTCGCGCAAATGCAACCTTCCGAGAAAAACAGCATCAGTCATCGCGGAATTGCAACCCACAAACTCATTGATTTCCTGTTAAATAAAATCTAATGTCAAAAAAAATTCTCCTTGCATTTTTGATATTTTTTGCGCTGAAAATTTCGGCACAAATTCCCGTGGGTACGTGGCGCGACCAATTTTCGTATCGTCAGGCAAGCGGTTTGTCAATTGGCGAAAAAACCGTGTACGTTGCAACAGAACTTGCTCTTTTTGAGTATGATACGGAAGACAATACAACTTCAAAATTATCAAAATTAAATGGCTTATCCGATGCCGGAATAAGTTGCATTGCGTATAATTCCTCCACAAAAAGTTTGCTGATTGCCTATACGAACTCAAACATAGATGTCTTAAAAAACGGGCGAATTTACAATTTGCCGGAGCTGAAAAACAAGCAAATTAGCGGCGACAAAAATATCAATCGAATTGAAATGCTGGGACATACGGCATACCTTGCCTGCGGATTCGGCATCGTAGTTTTTGATACGGAAACACTGGAATTTTCAGACACTTACTTCATCGGCGAAGATGCAGGCTATGTTTCCGTGAATGACATCGACTTTGACAATAACTATATTTATGCCGCTACAAAAGAAGGACTTATGAAGTGCGATTTAGCACTCTCCTACCCCGGCGATTATCGAAATTGGTCAAAAATAAGAAACATTCCGCACGAAAATGACAACTTTGGGTTTATTAAAATTTTCAACGAAGATATTATCTTTTTTGAAGACGAAGATGCAAACGGATATGGAAATTTATACAAAATCCACAATAATGCATACTCGGCATTCGATAATTCTATCCGAAGCGTCCGCGATATGCAAATATCAGAAAATCGACTTATTATATCCGACAAAACAAAAGTCAAAATATACAATTCCGACGGAAGCGAACCACAACTTGTGAGCCAATATGAACTTGCCGACAGCACATACACAACATCAACACTAAGTTCGGCGCAACTTTCCGCCGACGGCACACTTTATATAACAGACCGCGAATTTGGATTGATAAAAAAAAGCAACGTGTATTTTGAGCAAATTTTGCCAAACGGACCTTACAATAATCATACAGGCAAACTAAGTTATTCAAATAATACAATTTATTCGGCAACCAGTACGGTTGCTCCGCCAAGTGCACTGCAAAATCATCCGGCATATTTTAATCGTTTTGAAACCGAAAATTGGAATTTCTACAAAATATCTCAGGCAAAGGATGTTATTACTGTTTTACCTTTCAAAAGCAACACAAATCACGTTTTGCTTTCGACATGGGGAGGCGGAATTTACGAATGGGAGAATGCCGAAATTACGAATCATTATACTGTGGATAACAGCTTATTACAAAGCGTGTTGCCGGAAAATCCGGACGCATATACACGCGTTTTTGATTTAAAATTCGGACAAAATGAAGATGTTTGGATTACGAACGATATGTCCGTAACACCTTTATGCCTTAAAACATTCGACGGAAATTGGTACGGATATAAACTCAGTTACAGTGGTCATCATTGGATTAGAAATTTGCTTGTGCGTGAGAACGGCGATGTTTGGATAGATTTGTACCGCAACGGCTTATACTGTTTCAACAACAACGCAACACCAGAAAATACTGACGATGATTTACATCGAAACTTTTATCCGATAAATTCCGAAGGCGATGAATACGAACAAGAAATTCGCTCGTTTGCCCAAGATAAAAACGGAACAATTTGGGTCGGCACCATTCAAGGCATTTTTGTGTATTACGAACCCGACCTTGTGTTTAGCGAAGCTAACTTTTTTGCGGAACGCATTAAAGTTACAAGCGAATATTTTGATGAAACATCTACGCATTATCTCCTTGAAACAGAAGTTATTACAGATATTGAAATTGACGGTGCAAATCGCAAATGGATTGGCACCGAAAGTGCAGGTGTATTTTTGTTAACAGACAATGGTAAAACAGAAGTCCACAATTTTAACGTGTTTAACAGTCCATTGATTTCCAACACAATAACAGATATTGAAATTAATGACAAAACAGGCGAAGTATTTGTAGCAACAGACAAAGGAATTTTGTCATTTCGGAGCGACGCAACAGAAGCCGGCGCGGAATTCGGCAACGTGTATGCCTTCCCAAATCCCGTGCGACCGGGCTACGACGGCGTTATCACAATAACCGGACTTGCTCTTGATATGAACGTAAAATTTACAGACATTTCAGGCGCTTTGGTTTACGAAACAGACGCACTCGGCGGGCAAGCCGTGTGGGACGGCAAACGTTTTGACGGATCGGTGGTTTCGAGCGGCGTTTACTTATATTTTTGCACAAATCCGGACGGCACTCAAACGCACGTCGGAAAAATTCTGTTTATCAAATAGAAAATCATGCTCACGAACACGCAAGGTATTGTTTTACATCGCTTTAAATTTTCAGAGAACAGTCTGATTGTGCCCATTTTTACAAAACAATTCGGCAGACAATCGTATTTAATTTACGGCTTGTCGAACAAAAATGCGCGCCAAAAAGCAAACCTCATTCAACCGTTGCATGTACTTGATTTACAAGTTTATCAAAAAGAAAACCGCGACCTTCAAAAGCTAAAAGATTACGGTATTGCACGCGCATTGCCGAATATTCATACCGATTTTGCAAAAAGCAGCATCGCGCTTTTTGTTTCGGAATTTTTATACAGAAGTTTGCGAGAAAACGAAAGCGATACCGAATTGTATGATTATCTGATATTTGCAATCAACACATTAAATTCTGCCGAGAACTCTGTCGGAAATTTACATCTCAGCATTTTGTTGAAATTAACTCGATTTTTCGGAATCACACCCGAAGAAAATTACTCCGAATCTGCACAAATTTTCGACATGCAAAATGCGCGTTTTAACATCGTTCCTCCAAATCACTCTAATTATTGCAACCTCGAAATCAGTCAAAAACTTTACGAACTCATGCACACACCACTCGAAGAATCGTATAAAGTAAAACTTACGAAAAACCAACGCAGTATATTGATGAACAGTTTATTAGATTTCTACAATCTTCATATCGACCGTCCCGGAAAATTAAAATCCGTCGAAGTTTTGCAAAGT
>DYSM01000083.1 GCA_020718265.1 Draconibacterium orientale
AAATATTCGTCTAATAAGAATAAATATCATACAAAAAAGCAGTGGATATAGTAACAAACAAATTAAGATTATTAGGCTCCGGTCTCAGTCTGATTATGATTCAAGGCTGAGCCTTGCAAACCATTTGTTAAGGCGGTTACAGTTTGTGGGTTTTTAAAGCCCTCAGACTGTATTGTTTTTCGGCGAGAAATGTTGTATATTTGCAAAATATGATTGAGTTCAGTCTAAAAAGTCATAAAGTTGAAAGTTTGTAAAGTTAAATTACCTAAATTCAAGTAATTAATGCAACTTTTTATTTCAATGAAATTCAAAAACTTAAACAGAAGCAATCAAATCGGAGAATCAACTTAAACTTCAAACCAAGCCGAATTTTTATAGGTTTTAAGTTCCGAATACGACACATAACCAAGCTGATTTGTAAGGAGTTTCGTTTTTCCGATTGAAATTTCGGGCATATTGCGGCGGCTGTGTACGTAAATCCAAAAAATCACCGATGCGCTGTTCCAAATCGGCGGCAGTATCGAAGTTGTCGAAATTTAGAATTTTCTATTTTTAGACTTACTTTCGTCTGATGAAGGTGGGGCAAGGCAATCTCTAAATTGAATCAAAGCCTCTGATAATTAAGCGATTCCATATAAGATTGCAGCAAAATTGTCGCGCTGACTTTGTCTATCAGGGCTTTGTCTCGGCGGTCTTTTTTCTTCACGCCGCCGTCAATCATAGCACGAAACGCCATCTTTGAGGTAAAGCGTTCGTCGTAAATTTCTACGTTCATGTTCGGGTAGCGGAGTTGCAATTTTTTCAAAAACGGATTCACAAACACCAGAGCCTCAGACGCTTCGTTGCGCAACGTAACCGGATAACCGACAACGATGGTTTCTACAGGTTCGGCTTTCAAATAATTATCCAAAAACGTGAAAATTTGCTCGGCAGGCACCGTGTCTAAGCCGTTGGCAATAATTTTCAAAGGGTCGGTTACCGCAATGCCGACGCGCTTTTGTCCGTAATCAATAGCTAAAATTCGTCCCAAAATTTCAATATTTTCAGCAAAAATACACTTTTTCTGCGGCATGTTGAGTAATATTTTGTCAGAATCTGATATTTTTCTATTTTTGAGAAAATTCTAAACTCGAAAAAATGAGCCAACTTTTTTCCATTGGCGGAAGCCTGCCGAAACGCACAGTTTTGATGATTGAAATCGGAACGGTTGTTCTTATTTTGCTGCTTTGGTTCTTGCTGACCATGCCGCGAGAAAGTCGTTCGATTAATTTTGTATCTTCGCATCCGTCTGAAACTCAATACATTTGGACAGGTCCGAATAACTACAAATCTGATTTTTCGGGCGATAATTACATCGGAAAACTTGTTCCAGGCACATACATATTTACGGCGCAATTGGAATCAAGTGCAGAAGTCTCTGATTCTGTGGTGATTCCGGCAAATTTAAAAGAAAAAACCGACCTCGTTTTCGAGAAAGATTCGCTCAAAGTTACCATGACTTTGGCGCTCGAATCGGACGGATTTATCGGAAAAGGCGTTCTGCCCACACCATTGTCAGTGCTCGGCGCGTTTCGCGATTTACATTTCGATAACGCCGGAAAAGTCAAAGACAACAGTTTTGTGTTTGAGACAGGTTACTCGCTGAGCTTGAATATTTTAGGCTATATCGAAGCTATTATTTTTTCACTTCTGATTGGATTTTTAATCGGCTTAGTTCCGTTTTTTCGCGCGTCCATGAGTCGCGGAATGAATGCGATACGCTTCATTCCTTTGTCCGCCGTTACCGGAATTTTCATTGCTTGGTTCGGCATCGAGGCGAATATGAAAGTGCAATTTTTAGCGTTTGGTATCTTCGTGTATCTCATGCCTGTTGTGGTTCAGCGCATTGACGAGCTCGAAAAAGTGTATCTGCAAACCGCATATACGCTCGGTGCAACTAAATGGCAACAAATTCGCTCGGTCTATTTCCCGGCTGTAGCATCGCGTTTGATTGACGATATTCGAGTTTTAACAGCAATTTCGTGGACGTATATTATTCTGGCAGAGTTACTTAACCAAAAAGGCGGAATCGGCGGACTCATTCACTTAGCGCAACGCCAAAGTCGATTAGACCAAGTTTTTGCACTGCTTTTTGTGATTGTAATTATAGGAATCGTGCAAGACCGTTTGTTCGTTTGGCTCGACCGTAAGTTGTTCAAATTCAAATATCAATCTGCAATTTAAACTAATTTTCAACGTAAAAAAATCAAAATCATGAGCGTAACATTCACAGATACCGCACTTCCGAATATCATTCAACTCAAAAATATTTCTCAATCTTACGACAACGGTAAAGTTCAGATTATCAAAGACTTTGAACTACTTATCGAAGATGTTCCCGACAGAGGGCAGTTCGTTGTTATTCTCGGACCGTCGGGTTGCGGAAAATCTACCGTCTTGCGCTATATTGCTGGGTTACAGAAACCTACAACCGGCGAGGTTTACATCAACGGAAAATTGCGCACGGACGACGACCGAATCGGCATGGTTTTTCAACAATATTCATCCTTCCCTTGGCTTACCGTGCTCGACAACGTGGCTCTGGGCTTAGAATACAAAGGCGTTTCCAAAAAAGAACGCCGCGAACGCGCCATGGAAGCCGTAAAAATCGTAGGATTGGAAGGACACGAACACAAATATGCGCAATATCCGTCGCTTTCCGGCGGACAGTTACAGCGCGTAGCCATCGCACGTAGTTTGTTGGTAAACAATCAGATAATTCTCATGGACGAACCTTTCGGAGCTTTGGACACGAACACGCGTTTGCGAATGCAAGATTTTGTAATCAAAGTTTGGGAAGAGGTTCAGCCGACTATTGTGTTCATTACGCACGACATTTCGGAAGCTGTTTATCTTGCCGATGACATTTTTATTATGGGCAATGCACCCGCACAATTCGCTGAGCACATTGACGTTAATCTGCCGTTTCATCGAGACAGAAGCATTAAGCGCGATAAAAATTTCGTGGAACTTGTGCATTACATCGAAGACCGTATGATGACTTTGAACAAATAATTTTGCAGAAATGAGGTCTGTTTTAAAACCTGATAAAATATCGGCAAATCCGATTGACCGTCTCCACCCGAAAATGCTACCGCTCATCAATGACCCTGATACTCAATACGATGTACACTGTCATGTATTTAATTTTGAGAGTGTTCCGAAAAAATATTTGTTTCTTTCGTTGCCAATCGGATTCAGAAAGCACTATAATTTTCTGAAAAAACTCGAACGTTTTTTGCGAAATTACGAAAAAGATTCTACCACAGACGGGGCCGAACGTTTGGCAAATTTCTTGAAATTCGGAAATCACAAAACCGTTGAAGAAATTGCACGCCATTTATTTTCATTTTATCCGAGCAAAACCATTTTCACGCCGCTGATGATGGACATGGAGTGGGGGCTGAACAGCGCACCTTATGTGCCTTATTTAAAGCAAATTGAGGATATGAAAAAGCTGCGAAATGAAAAATTTTCAGAAAAATTGCTGAATTTCATAGCCTTAGACCCAAACAATCCGAAAGTTTACGAAATTTTTCAAAATGCTTTGTCAAACGACGGCGGTTTTTTTGGCGTGAAACTTTATCCTGCACTCGGTTTTTTGCCTTCTAATAAAAAATTGATGGACATTTTTGAAATTTGTCAGGACAAAAATATTCCGATAACTACACACGTCGGCGGTGATTCTATTCATACAACTCAAAGATTCATAAAGGTTTACGGAAAGCAAATGACATCCCCAGCAACGGTTGGCGAGAGATACGTACGTATTCCGCACCTCATTCGCATGTCGGGCAAGCGCACCGGAGAAATTTTTAACAGTCCCAAAAATTGGGAACCTGTTTTGCACACATTTCCAAAATTGAAACTAAATCTGGGACATTTCGGCGGAACGGCAGAATGGGTTAAGTTTTTGAAAAATATTTCGCCGCGAGTGTTGCAAATCATTGATTTAATGAGCCGTTACGAGCATGTGTATTCCGATTTTTCCGACAATTTTGATGTGCCCGAAGTGATGTACAAATTCAGAAATCTTCTCGAAACAAACACACTCGTACGCGAACGCGCCATGCACGGTTCTGATTTTTACATGACCATGTTGTCTTCTGATTTTAAGACCGTTAAAGCTCAATTTGAAACTATCATGGGCGAAAATTTTATGAATATTATCTCAAAGCAAAATCCGAAAAAATTCTTGTTTGACCGGGCTGTGGAATAGTTCTAAAATATTGGAATTTAATGTTTTACAGCGATAGTATATTTGTGGAAACGCGTTGGTCTGTTGTGTCGTAACTCATGAATTTAAGTGGAATTTCAGGATAAGATTCTATAAATGTGTTGTATTTTTTTTTCTTAATTTGAGATTCTGAAAATTTTATCTCAAATGCTATTGCTTCAGAATAATTTTTACGGACAACAAAATCAACTTCGTGATGGTCGGATGTTCTCCAAAAATGAATATCTTCTTCTTCGTAAAGTTCTGATAGTCTTATGTTTATGTAATTTTCAAGAAGTTCGCCTTTGTCTGTTCTGAATACAAATTTTTCAAAATTGTTCAATAAACTGTTTCGCATTCCGAAATCGGAAAAATAGATTTTAGGCATTTTTGTCAACTCTTTTCTCAAATTATTGGAATACGGAGTTATTAAGCTGATGTGAAAACTCTTTTGCATGATAGTCAGATAGTTATCTATCGTTTTATTGTCAATGCCGAGTGTAGTTGCAAGTTCGTTTCGATTTACCAAACTCCCGGTTTGAGCAGCTAAAATGCTCATTAACCGCAGAAATTTTTGCTCGTGAAGTATTCCTCCCTCAAGTGCATCTTTTCTGAGATAAGAATCCCTAAGTTCATGTAAAAGTTCAATTTTTTCGTCTCTGTCAGGTTCAATTGCCACAATCGGATAACCGCCGAAACACAGATATTCGTTAAAATAGTAAAGAATATCTTTTCGTTTTGATGATATGTAATTGCTTGAACTTCTGATAATTGTAAGTTCTTTTTGTAAGTCATCCGCTTGTTGAGCGAACAAATATTCATCGAAGTTTAAATGTTTCAGATGAAAAATGCGTTTTCTGCCGGCAAGTGAATCTTCAAATTTTCTGTCAATGTAAAATGCACTGCTGCCGGTTGCGATGATTTTTATCTTTTCTTCGTAAATGTCATACAAATATTTCAAAAAATTTGTCGCATTTGCGGCATATTGAACTTCGTCAATAAAAAGAAATAGTTTCTTATCTTGCTGTTTTTCAAATACTTTTTCAACAAACAAAAATATATTTTCAGGATGTTGATTGACTGCTTCAAGAACCTCGTGATTCTCGAAAGAAATAAAAGTTGCCGCATATCCGTTGGCAGTGGTTTGTTCAAAAAGATGTTTGAGCAGGGTCGTTTTTCCGGTTTGTCTTGCTCCTATAATAATCGTGTGCTGTTTTTTTGACAGATGCTTCTCTATCTTTTCTGTTATAAAGCGTTTTACCATATATATTTTTTTACAAATATACAGAATTTTCATCAAAATCCAAAATTATCCGGTATTTTTTGATTTTATTCCCAAAATATCCGATATTTTTGGAGTGTGATTCCAAAATTATCAGATATTTTGGGAATAAATATTAGAATATTGCAGTATATGAATTTGAATATCTTTGAAAAATGTTTGAAAATTTGAGCGTAGATTCGGATAGTTTGTTCGGATAACTGCTAATGCAGCATCCGCACCCGAAGGCAACGACGTGAATTGTGCCATTTTTGTAAACACATCATGCAGACAATCAAGGTTTTGGTAACACATCAGGCGTTTGTGTTTCATAAATTGCCGAACGAAAAGAGCTGCCTCAGGCGGTATTTTATCAAAATTAGTTTCAATAATTTTTTCGACATTTTTTACGAAATTTTCGAGTGATTCGTTTGAATAATCCGTCCAATTGGCTGCCAGAAAATGGTCGAAAACAATGTCTGTAACCACGCCGGCGTATTTTCCGTAGGTTTCGCGAAAAAGCGTATTGCATTGTTTTACAATCGGGTGCGAGTCAGTAAAACGGTCAATTTCGCGGTGCATTAGAATTCCGGCTCGAATATTCGGCTCGAAATTTTCATAACTTTTGCCTTTGACACTGTCGCCGATAAAATTTCCGAATTTTACCAAATCGTCAGCACCGGAAAGGAAAAGATGCGCCAAAAAATTCATTTATTGTTTTACAAATTTTGTGCGAAGAATGTTGTTTCCATTTTCCGTTTGAAGTATGTAAATTCCTGCCGGTAAATGTGTTACAGAAAGTTCGGTGTCGGTTGTGAATATTGATTCCTGCATTAACATGCCTTGTAAATTATAGATTCTGATTCGCGTTCCGGTTTGTAGTTCCGTGTTTCCGATTCGAATAAATTCACTTGCCGGATTTGGCGAAATTGAGAGATTTTCCGAGTTTGTTTTTTTTGTATTTGGTTGAATATCAGAAAGTTTAAATACAGGTCGCATCATTAACGCGCCTTCGATTTCGGACGGTATCCACGAGCCGCCGATGTTGTAAAAAAGATGCTGATTTGCGGTTCTGTTCCAATCAAAGCCGACATTAAGCATCTCATCGGTTGTTTGGGTCCAACCTACAAAAAACGTATCTTCTACCAAAATTGGTTTTTCAAATTTGAAGTAAACGAACGCATTTCTGTTTTCGGTATAAATTGGGCGAGCACCTTCAATTTGTTGGAATACAGCATCTTGCGGTAATCCGTTTTCATTCGGATACCAGAAATTCAACCAAAAATATTTTTGCGAAACATCGTTCAGCGTGCGCGAAAAATACATTTGAACACCTTCGAGCGAGTCGGGTTTGAGGGAAACGAACCTATATGCAGCCATTCCGTATTTTGTTCCTGTGCCGTAAAGTCCGTAAGCGGCTTCGGCTGTTCCGTCGTCGTAGGCATAATATTTAGCAAATTTTTGGGTGTAACGTGTTGTGTTATTTATAGTTGGGTCATAGTCGTCCGTAACAATTTCTGCCCGAATTTCAAATGATGCCGAATCGTCTGTATTTTGTTGAAAATCAAACATATTGGATAAATCCGACGGTTTTAAATAGCTGAACGCATTGATGTTTTTGGCGCCCGCTACAAGTTTAAGTTCCGTGCCGGATTCAATGTGTTTGCTGTAAAAATTCAGACTGTCAATACTTCGGTTGATATTTTGATGATTTTGAAAGGCAACTTTGAACGTTGTAATCTTTTCTATTTCTACATTTTGAAAATGCTTCCAAGGCACGGATTCATAGTCTTTTAATAGTGAAGTTATTGTTTTTGAGATGCTTATGTCGTTGTTGTAGGTTTTAGTCTCCGTGCGGTTTTTATCCAACAAAATGTAATCAATATGCCAAAAATCGCAATTTCCTGCCAAATCGGCATACATGGAGGAGCCAGGTGAGGCGTAATTTTTGAATCGAAATCGAAAACCGTCTTTCAAAAATTTTTCATCTGTAACATGAATCATAACTTGCTGAAATTCTGTATCATAACTCCCTTCAACAGACCAAACGGAATGCCATGTTTGTGTTTCTTCCGCCAAAAATTGGAGCACCAGAGAGTCTTGTGGTTCGGGTGCATCGCCGTAGCCCTGCGGACGATAATAAAAACTGAACCAAACGGTTGTATTGCCGGGCAAATTCATATTTATCGGCTTGGAAGTCAACACGTCAGCCTCGAACGAATTTTCATAATCGGCACCGGCGTAAAAATTTCCGACAGCATCTACAGCATCAAAAGTTGCGATGCCGACAGATGGCATACGTTCTGTGAATGAGGAATTTATGTAAACATTGGCGTCGCTCCATCTGTCGGCGGACGGTGCAATTTGTGTTTCAGAAAAATCGTCCCAAAACGGGAGTTTCAAGGTGTCTTCTGACTGATTTCCCTTGACAAAATTTTGCCCCGAAACTGTGTTTGTTGGTATTACAACTTCCTGAGCATAAGAGAATTGCAGAAAAAATATCGAAATTAAAGCAAAGCGAATTTTCATGGTTCGGGTATGAAACGTACAGCACAAAGTTACGAAAATAAAGTTCAAAAAGTGATTTTCGTAAAAAATGAACGCATGAAATTGTGATTAATTATGTTTTCTTAAACTATGTTTGAGAATTTCGGCTGAAAATGTATATCCTTTTTGTCTGTTTTTTTTGATAAAATCATTATGAATCAAAGTTTTAAGTGATTTTTCCAAAACTTCGTCTTCTAGCTTCGATTTTTCCAAAATTTGTTCAAATGTTGCGTTTGTTTCGAGTTCTGCGATAGTTTTTAATACTTTTTTTTCGGTTGTTTTGAAACCGTCCATGATGCTGTCAAAACCAACTTCAAAGCGTGCGATTGTTTCCGAAATTATCAAATCAACATCTTGTAATTCAATGCTTTGTTTGCTGCGCGATTCTGCGTGTTCGTAGGCATCGGCAGCTAAAATTTGCAAGAAATACGGATTTCCGCCCGACAATTTCGACAAACGCGCTTTTGCTTCCGCACAAAATTCCAAGGGTTTGGACATGTTTAGAATTCCGTCAATTTCTTCATCGGACAGTGTGGCGAGGCGTATGCGCTGTGCCGATTTGACCATGCGCCCGCAGGTATGCGAAACGGATTCGGCGTAATTTGTGCCGATTGCGTAAATAATTTTCAACCAACGCGTTATGCTTGGTCTGTGCAGTTGAATGTGGTTTAAATAGTCGCAAAATGCCATACGTGCTTCGAGTGTTTTACGTGCAACTTCCGTAGCATCGGGGCACATGACATCGAACTCGTCAAAAAGCCAAACAAGCTGTGTTTGAGTGTGTTCCAGTGCGGCTTCGAGGTATTCTCCGAAACTTTGTTTTTCGTAAAACGGATGGTCGAAATTCAAATGCCTTTCCGTGCGAGCGCGAATGAATTCTACAACGCGATTCAGGCTTACATCGGCTTTGTCTTGTAAGTTGAAATACAAGATATTACGCTCTTGCGATTGAAATGTGTTTTGAATTTTTTTAAGAAATGAAGTTTTTCCGCAACGACGTTGTCCGGTGATGATAAGATGCACAGAGTTAGGTGTTTGCAGAAATTCAGACACTTCTGCTAATTCCGACTTTCGACCTATAAAATCGGTATCGCGCACGGCTTGCCCCGTAATAAATGGGTTTGCATGATTTGTCGCATGTTTCATATTACCATAACTTTAGCTTTGATATAGCCTTCGATGAGCGCGAACAGCGCGCGAGAGAGATTTTTTCCGATTTCCATTTCCGAGACTAAATCGCGTAGTTTGCGCAGTGTGCGTTGCGGCATATTTTCGCCGCCCCAATCCTCCATGGTTTCTTTGAACATTTCGGCAAATTCGTTTCGCACAACTTCTTGATATTCACGTTCATCTGTAATCACTTTTTTAGCTTCGAACATCATGGACAGCATTTTTTGTGTAAAGTATGGATAACCGTGCGTGGCTCCGTAGCAAAGGTCAATTTCTTTGTCGGTAAAATGAACTTCGTTTCCGTGTAAATATCTTTTAACCAAAGCTTTAACTTGGGCATGAGTGAACCATTTCAGCGTTAATGCTTCAACGATAAGTCCGGAGCCGCGACTGTCTATCTTGTTGGCATTCAGGAGTTCTTTCATGTCGTGGTTTGCTGTAAATACACAACTGAATGTTTTTACGCCCTCGTCAATTTCATCCACTTCTTGCAAAAGAGAGCTGAGTTTTGCTAAGAATGACGTTGCTGTTTGCGAAACTTCGTAAGCTAAAGTTTCAACAAACGCATCGAACTCGTCGATGAGAAAAACCGTGTAATGGTTGTGTTTTTCATACACTTCCGTAAGCGCGCCAATAAAATTTTTATATGCGATTTTGGCTTTTTTATATTTTAAGTCGAAATGTTCGATGAGTGCTTGGCTCAAAAGATTGAAAAAATCGTCTTCCGTTAAACAGCCTTGCACGTTCGTGAATATGAATGCGACTTGTAGTTTTTTGTCTGTACCATAAGGAATTACGGTTTCATTATACGTTCCGTTAAGGCTCTGGATGCGGCGCAAGAGCGATGTTTTACCAATTTGGCGTTCGCCGGTTATCCAGATATTGCCTTGAGATTTTCCGGTAACGGTTTCGCGCAAAATTTTTTGAATGGAGGCTTCGCGATTAAAAAAGTCGTGCCCGCGCACCGGGCTGTTATACACAAACGGGTTCATGCTTTTGATTTTGAGGTATTTCGCGCCAAAGATACTATTATATTTTTAATAATGTAAAATAAACATTACTTTTTTTTGTTTAAAGCAGAAAAAAGATTAATCAGTGTTTGTAAAAAAACGTTTAAATATCTGATTTCAAGTAGATTATAGCTGTTTTTTTCAATTGAATGTATTGTCATTTAGTGGTCATTCAATAGTCATTCTTTGTTTTTTAATAGTTTCAATTGAATTTCTACAGAATGTCTAAAATCATTCGGAACAAAATTTCGTATCCACTCAAAAAAGTATGGT
>DYSM01000084.1 GCA_020718265.1 Draconibacterium orientale
TAAATTCAAATATTTACACGTTTTCTTACAAATACTATTTATATCGTATTATTAATCAATGATTTAAAAAATCAAGTGCGGTTGAATAGTTACGATTATATAATTGTTTGGGCTTTACAAACAACGGAGCATTCTGTATTCTTCAAAGTTAAATATTTTCCTAAAAAAACAAAAGAGGCAGCGAAATTGCAACCTCTTTTTGTGAATTTTTAGCCTCCGAAATCGTCAAACATCACGTTTTCGTCGAGAACACCCAAATCGGACAGCATTTTTTGAACTGCTGAGTTCATTTGAGGCGGACCGCAGAGGTAGTATTCAATTTCCTCCGGTTCTTCGTGTGTTTTCAAATATAAATCGAAAATAACTTGGTGAATAAAGCCTTTCGCGCCTGTCCAATTGTCTTGCGGAAGTGGTTCGGAAAGTGCTAAATTCCATTTGAAATTCGGATTTTCAGCCTGAATTTTATCAAATTGTTCGGCATAAAACACTTCGCGTAACGAGCGCGCGCCGTACCAGAACGTAGCTTTACGGTCGGTTTTTTGAGTCAAAAATTGGTCAAAAATATGCGAACGCATCGGAGCCATGCCTGCGCCGCCGCCGATAAACATCATTTCTTTTTTTGTTTTCTTGATGAAGAATTCGCCGTAAGGTCCTGATACCATGACTTTATCGCCGGGTTTTCTTGAAAATATATAAGAAGAACAAATTCCCGGATTCACAGCCATAAACGCATTCTTTGCTCTGTCCCACGGCGGTGTTGCGATACGAATATTCAACATCACAATATTTCCTTCGGCAGGGTGATTAGCCATAGAGTAGGCGCGGTATGTCGGTTCCGGATTTTTCATTTGGAAATCCCACATTTTGAATTTGTCCCAATCTTCGCGGTATTCCGTCGCAATGTCAAAATCTTTGAAATTTACATCAATTTTCGGTACATCTATCTGAATATAGCCGCCCGATTGGAAATCCAAAGTTTCGCCTTCGGGCAAGCGCACAACAAATTCTTTGATAAATGTGGCAACGTTTCCGTTTGAAACCACTTCGCATTCCCATTTCTTAATGCCCATCACCTCGTGCGGAATTTCGATGTGCATGTTTTCTTTAACTTTTACTTGACAAGCCAAACGATGTCCGGTTTGTTGCTCTTTTCGCGTGAAGAAGCCTTTTTCGGTTGGCAAAATTTCGCCTCCGCCTTCTTCCACAACACATCGGCACATACCGCACGAACCGCCGCCTCCGCAAGCAGATGGCAGCAGAATTTTTTGTGCTTGAAGCGTGTTTAGCAGTGTGCTTCCGGGTTCAACGGTGTATTGGTGGTCTTTGTCGTTGTTGATGTTGAGTTGCACGTGTCCCGAAGGCATGAGTTTGGCTTTGGCGAACAACAAAATGGCAACGAGCAGCAAGGTTGTAACTAAGAATACGATGACACTATAGGTCAAAATCGTAGTCATTGTTGGTGCTTGTAATAATATCATGTGTCTTAATTTTTATCGTATTAGAATTTAATTCCCATAAAAGTCATAAAGGCAATTGCCATTAAACCTGTGGTTATGAATGTGATACCGATTCCGCGTAAGGGCGCGGGCACGTGCGAGTAGCGTATGCGTTCGCGTATGGCTGCGATGCCGATAATGGCGATTGCCCAACCGATTCCGGAACCCAGACTGAACATGGTAACTTCGCCAAACGAGCTGTATTCGCGTTCTTGCATGAACAAGGCTGCTCCGAGAATGGCGCAGTTTACGGCTATCAACGGTAAGAAAATACCGAGTTGATTATAAAGTGTGGGCGAATATTTTTCAACAACCATTTCAACTAATTGCACGATTGATGCGATAACTGCAATGTAAAGGATGAAACTCAGAAAGCTGAGGTCTATTTCGGCAGCTTCTGCATCGCCGAGCAACCAACCCAAGGCTCCTTTTTTTAGCATGTAGTTTTCAAGCAACCAGTTTACCGGTGTCGTAACCAAAATTACGAATATAACGGCTATTCCTAAGCCGACTGCGGTTTTCACGCTTTTTGATACTGCAAGGAATGAGCACATTCCGAGAAAGTATGCAAAAATCATATTGTCAACAAAAATCGACTTTATGAATATGTTTATTAATTCTTGCATTTTTGTAAATTTTAATATTAATCTTCAATAAGTTCTCTTGTGCGCGAACGTTGCACCCAAATGATAACACCCATAATAATGAGTGCCATCGGCGGCAAAATTACAAGTCCGTTATCGGCGTAACCGATTGAATATAAGCCTGTTGCAGGGTTTTCGCCTGCTTTTTCGCCAAACACCGCAAACCCGGCAATGGTTCCGGAGCCGAACAATTCTCGTATAAGTGAAACAATTATCAAAATCATTGCATAGCCGCCGCCGTTTCCGACACCGTCTAAGAACGATTGCCAAGGTTTGTTCCCGAGTGCGAAGGCTTCAAAACGTCCCATCAGAATGCAGTTTGTGATAATCAGACCTACGAAAACCGAGAGTTGTTTGCTGATGTCATACACATAAGCTTTCAAAACTTGGTCAACAATAATTACAAGTGCAGCCGCTACAACGAGTTGCACAATAATGCGAATGCGCGATGGTATTGTGTTGCGCAACAGCGAGATAACAACGTTTCCCATTGCGACAACAAAAATAACTGAAATTGACATTACAATTGCCGGCATCAGCTTTACCGTTACGGCAAGCGCGGAACATATTCCCAAAACCTGAACCGTAATTGGGTTCGTGAGGTTTAATGGTCCGGTTATTAATTTACTATTTTTTCCCATGATTAAAATCTCTTAAAATTTTCGGAATTATTTTTTATTTTTTTCAAAAAATGCTTTGTAAGCGAACAGCCAATCGTCTTTCATCATTGCTTCCAAACCCTTGCTGGTTATGGTTCCGCCGGAAATTGCATCAACTCCGTGGTGTGTGTCGCCGGCAGCAACTGCTGCACCTTTTCCGCCTTTGTGTGCGGTGATGGAAACCATTTTACTTCCTTCAAACAAGGTTTTGCCTAAAAATTGTTTCTCAAACCAATCTGTATTAATTTCTGCGCCCAAACCGGGAGTTTCGCCTTTGTGGTCAAAAACGGCTCCGGAAATTGTGTTAAAATCGTCTTTTAAGGACAGATAACCCCAAATCGGACCCCATAAGCCCTTGCCGCGCAACGGAATTATGGTTTTTACGATGCCGTCATCCATTTTTGCTTCATAAATCGGAAGTGTAGCTTCTTTTTTCTCAAAAATATTCTTTCCTTCTACCTTTAAATTTAGTTCAAACACTTGTTTTTTCTGCGCTGCGTCTTTTCCTTCTATTACAACTTCGCCTTTTGTGTTTACGGCATATTGCTTGACGATGTATTTGGAGTAGGTTTCTTCTGCGTTTGCAGGTGTCGTTTCAATGCCTATGGATTGCAAAATGTTTTGCATTTTTTCGATGCGGATATTTGCATCCTGCGCGGGTTGGAGTTGCACTGCCGTGAATGCCAAGCCTGCCGCAACGACGACCACCAATATGGTTGAATATATGATGGTGTATAAATTGCTGTTTGTATCGAGTTTCATTTTCGTAACTATTTCTTTCTTAATAATTTGTATTACGCTTGAGCTTTTACTTTAAGTCGATTCATTCTGCGTTTAACATTTTTACGAACGACGAAGTGGTCAATGGTGGACGCAAAAATATTCATAAGTAAAATTGACAACATCATACCTTCCGGATATGCAGGGTTTAAAATTCTGACAATCAATGTAATAGCTCCAATCAGGAAGCCGTAAATCCATTTCCCGCGTTCGGTTTGCGCTGCTGTTACCGGGTCGGTTGCCATGAATACTGCGCCGAATGCGAATCCGCCCACAACTAAATGTTCGTAAAACGGCATGTCCATGTAAGGATTTGCGCCTATCAGATTGAAAATGAAGCCCATAAATGCACCGCCTATAAAAACAGACAGCATAACTCGCCAGTTTGCGACGCCTGTAAAAAGCAAAAATGCAGCTCCCAGAAGTATCATTGCTGTTGAAGTTTCGCCAATAGAACCCGGAATTGTTCCGATAAATGAATCCCAAACGGAAGGCATTGATTCTAAGGCACTTGCAATTTGTTCTGTCAATTGTTTTGCAAGTTCTGTATCGCCGGCGGCTTGCGCTTTTTGTAACGCGCTGTTCAAATCGACGGTCGAAGCATATTGTCCGAGCGGCGTAGCTCCGCTGGTAACGTCCACAACTTTTTCGCCGTAAGTATTTACAAATTCGCCGGCAGCGTTGGTATGTCCGCCGTCCATGCCCGAAATCCAAATTTTATCGCCCGACATTTTTGAAGGATACGCAAAAAACAGAATCGCGCGTGCCAAAAGTGCGGGATTTACAATATTCATACCTGTTCCGCCAAACACTTCTTTGCCAAAAAGTGCTGACATTGAGGTCGCTACGGCAACCATCCACAGCGGAACATCCACCGGAACAATCATCGCAATGAGTAAACCTGAAACAAGGAAACCTTCTTCGATTTCTTTATTTTTGATGTAAACAAAGATAAATTCTGTGCCCAAACCGGCGGCGTACGCCACAAAAATCAACGGCACAACTTTTACCAATCCGTGCATAAATTCTTGCATGAATCCGGCATCAACGCCTATGGAACTGAAATATTGATTTCCGGTGTTCCACATTCCGAACAGTAGTGCAGGCACCAATGCTAAAACAACAAATATCATCAAACGCTTGCTGTCTAAGGCATCGCGGACATGTGCGCCTTTGCGCGGGGTCGTATGTCCGGGTACGAACAGGAACGTTTCGAAACTCTCGAACACTGCGCCGAATCGTTCGTATTTTCCGCCCTTGCTAAAGTTCGGTTTTAGTTTATCAACGAGTCTTTCTAAACTTTTCATTTTATTTTGAATCTTTTCTTTTTTAGACTAACCTAATTCTTTCATTAAGAAATCGAAACCATTGCTGAGTTCTTTTTGAATTTCGATTTTGGATGAATTGATTACTTCGCAAAGTGCCATATCTTCTTCCACAACTTCGTAAATTCCAAGCTCTTCCATCAGTTCAATGTCCCGAATTATGACGGCTTTCATCAATTGCATCGGCAAAATATCCATCGGAAATACTTTTTCCATTTCGCCTGTATTTATAAAGGCTCGATGACTGCCGTGCAGTTTTGAGCTCATTTCAAGTTCCTTTTTCGGATTTACCCAATGAAAAAATGTGCGCGAAATGCTGAATTTCCCAAGACCCGGCATTATCCATCCGAAAAGTTCCGGACGATTGCCCTCAGGAATTGCCGTAATTTGATAATCAAAATGTCCGAGCGGCAAATGATTTTCGATTTTTTCGCCGGTCAGGACGTTGCCCGAAATAATACGAACGGCTTTGTCAGATTGCTGGATTTTGTCTTTTATAATGTCACCGACCATTGCTCCGGCAATTATTTTATAGTATTTCGGAGTTTTCACTTCCGAACCTGTCAGTGCAATGGTTTTGTGCGCATCGTATTTCCCGGTTCGGAACAAACGACCGATTATTAAAACATCCGGAACGCGCAATGTCCAGACAACTTCACCTTTATTAATAGGTTTTACTTTGTTGATTTGAATGCCCACATTTCCAGCCGGATGCGGTCCTTCAAACTCATACATTTCAACATTTGCAGTATTTTTAAACGGACTTGACATGCCTGCCGAACGTACGCCCAGATAAATTTTTCCGTCCGTGAGTTTTTTTAACGCATCAATACCGGTTTGAAATGCTTCAAATTCATCTTTCACGATAAAATCGTAATCCGGAGCCAAAGGAGCAGAATCAAAGGCAGTTACAAAAATATCGCGCGGCGTAACTTCCGGTTTTGGCGTAATGCCGAACGGACGTTGTTTGATGTAAGTCCAGCAACCGCTTTTCAACAAATTTTCTTTAATTTGCTCACGGCTAAGGTCTTTCGGGACACCTTTTGTGAAGCTTTCATAAGCATTTTTTCCGTCTGCTTCAATTACAAAATCAAGAATTTTGCGTTTGTCGCCGCGTTCAATAGCTACAAGTTTTCCGCTCACGGGCGAGGTAAAAAGCACTTCGGGATTGTATTTGTCGTGAAACAGTGCCGTGCCTGCTTTAACGACAGTATCTTCTTTGGCAAGCAATTTCGGAGTAATGTTCCGAAAATCGTCGGGTCTAATCGCATAGCGAGACAAGCCTGTAAGGTCTGTAACGGAACGTTCCGCTTTGCCTTTCAGGTTGATGTCTAAGCCCTGTTTTATTTTTATTACTCTTGACATGATTTTTATACTGCTGACTTAAATTTTTTGCAAATCTAAAAAAAAAATAACTGCTATCACAATGTTTTAAAGTATGAATATTTATACATTATTTATCCGTTTGATATTCTATTCTTTAGCTCAAATCATCATCTGAAAAACTGCACGAATCTGCTTAGCAACATGTTTTTTTGGAGCACTCTGTTCCGTTATGGTTCTTTTTTGTTGAAAAACAGGCTTAAATTTCTGTTTTTTTAACACACTTATTTGAACTCAAATGATGTTCTCAAAATGTTTTTCGTAAATTTGCGTTTCTAAATGCAAGCCGTTTTATCGGTAAAACGCATGCAACTCCATAATCGAGACTTTTAACTCGTAAAATGAATCGTTATGCAAATAAATCGTTTTGATATAAAATTTAAGTTAAAAACAGTTACATTTCTTGTTGCCGTAAGCTTGTTTTGGCTTGCGTGTTCGACCGAGAAAAACACCTCTGTAACAAGGGCTTACCACAATTTAACATCTCGATTTAACGTCGGATTTAACGGAAACGAAAGTTTAAAAGAAGCGCGTTTAAAAATCGACGAATTGCCCGATAATTTCACTATTCTGTTACCAATATTTAAAGCTGAAAAAGAAGAAGTTCCGGCGGCTGTTTCTGCAGAAACCGAACGCGCTACCTTAAAAGCAATCAAACTAATTGACAATCATTCCATAACAGTTAAACCGGAACGTAAAGACCCGAAAGCAAATCTCACGCCCGAAGAACGCAAGGAATTAGAGGAATTTTACAACAAGCCGGACTATAACAATTGGGTGGACGATGCGTATTTGATGATAGGAATTGCACATTATTATAAGCACGATTATCGCACCGGAACTAAGTCTTTCTTACTCATTTTGAATAAGTTCCGTAAAGAAGAAATTCGTTTCGATGCCATGTATTGGCTTGCTCGGTCGTATGCGGCTTTGGGCGAGTTAAACGATGCCGAAACGTATTTAAAAATGATGCAGGACGACACGGATTTTCCGGAAAAATACAAATACGACATTTCTTTGGCTTATGCCGATATTTTAATTAAACAAAAAAAATACGCCGAGGCAGTGCTTGCCCTCGAACCTTTGATTCCGGAGACAAAAAAACGCAAAGGACGCGCGCGTTTAAAATACCTTTCGGCACAGTTGTATCAGCTTACAAATCAAGACAGTAAAGCATTGGTAGCCTATTCGGAAGTTATAAAACTGAATCCGCCTTACGAAATGGCTTTCGCGGCAAAAATTAATATGGCAAAGTCGTATTCCGGCACAGGCGACTCCGAAAAATTGGTTAAAACATTGCTGAAAATGTTAAACGACGACAAAAATTCCGACTTTCAAGACCAAATATATTATGCACTGGCTGAAATAGATATGAAAAAATCAGACACCATTTCTGCACGCGGAAATTATCTGAAATCGACACAAAAAAGTGTCAATAATCAGAATCAGAAAGCAGTCTCATTTTTAGCACTTGCAGACATCTTTTTTGCACAACGAAATTACTTGAAAGCCGATGCGTATTACGACAGCACAATGTCTGTTTTAGACAAAAAACATCCCGATTATCAGCAAATTGCATTCAAAACCACAACACTTTCGGAGTTGGTAACAAATATAGAAACTGTGCAGCGCGAAGACAGTTTACAAAAAGTTGCCAAAATGTCAGCCACTGACCGAGCTATTTTGATAGAACAACTCATTGCGCGTGTGAAAAACGAAGAAGCTGTCGCAAACAATATCGGAAACACATCCGGACGCGATGAGTTTAGCCCCGATTTTAGTTCGGAAACTAAGGGAAAATGGTATTTCTACAACGAACAATCGCTGGCAATCGGGCGTTCGGAATTCAAAAAATTGTGGGGTGCTCGCAAATTTGAAGACCATTGGCGACGAAAAAATAAAGCCGTTGTTGCCTCAGAAGAAACCACAGATTCAGACACAACAAATCGCGTTACCGACAATAAAAAGCCGGAATTTTATTTGCAGAATGTGCCTCTGAATGATTCACTTATGACGGTATCTCACGAAAAAATTGCAAAAGCTTTGTTTGCAGCCGGAACGGTTTACGAACGTCGTTTGAACGACTATCCAAAGGCTTCGGATAGCTACAAGGAACTTCTGCGCCGATATCCCGACCATAGTTTGGCAGTCGAAGCACTTTTTAATCTTTATATCTTGAATTTTAAACAGTTAGGAAACAAAACTGAGGCTGAAAAATATCGACAAAAAATTCTGACTGATTTTCCAAAAAGTAAGTACGCTGCCATTTTGTCAGACCCCGATTACTTAAAAAAATTGGATGAAACACGCCAAAAAATTGAAAAAATTTATGCAGAAGCATATTCTGCTTATGAAAATTCAAATTACGATTTGGTGATTTCAAAATCGGCTGAATCTCGTTCCGTTTTTGAAGGTAACGCATTGACTTCTAAGTTTTTGTATCTTGAATCTATGGCTTACGGAAGCAAAGGCGATATTGCCAAAATGAAATCAGGTTTAGAAACTTTAGTGAAAAATTTCCCGAACGACGAAGCGACACCAATGGCAAAAAAAACGCTCGAAATCATTGCAAGTGGCAAGTATGATGCTGATTATTACACGTTTGAAGAAACGGGCGATTACTATTACGAAATCATAACAGATGACAAACCTGATGTTTTAAATAAAATAAAGTTCAGTCTTGCTTCGTTTAATGTCAAAGTTTTTCCGGAAAAGAAATTGACAGTAACAAACTCACCTTACGATGGCGGTAAAATTCAAATTATCGTGCAAGGACTCTCAGGAAAAACTGAAGCGGAAAAGTTTTACAATCAGCTTGTTACTGAGAATTTGTGGCGCGAGTTTACGACCGATTCTTATACGCATTTTGTGATTTCAAAACCAAATTTTGAAAAACTTCAAAAATTACAATGGACTGAGAAATATTTGACGTTCTTTGTCAAAAATTACAGCCTGTAAGTTGTTGAATGTGAGCAAAAAACATATTTATCTTCTGCTTAAAATTGCAGTTGTTACGGCATCGTTTTTTTATATTTTTTTTCGACTGAAATCGTATCATTTTTCAGATTTTTTTTCGGCTTTTGATTCTTGGCTTTTTTTAGTTATCGCATTGATATTAATGCCGTTAAATTGGATTTTGGAATCTGTAAAATGGCGTATTTTGTTATCCGATATTCAAAAAATTTCACTTGCGGAATCTATAAAAGGTGTGTTGGCAGGTGTTACTGTTTCGGTTTTTACGCCTAATCGGGTCGGCGAGTTGGGCGGCCGCGTGGTGGTTTTGCAACCTGAAAACCGTGTAAAAGGTGTGTTTGCAACGCTTTCGGGTAGCATTAGTCAATTGACTGTTACCATTTTAGCCGGAATTTTTGGGCTTACATTTTTTTTTATTTTTTTTTCGGGCGACCAACAAGCTGTTTTTTCAAACTATTCGGCGGAAATAATTGCACTTTCATTATTTTTTGGCTTTTTCTTTCTTTGGCTTTTTTTTCATCTGCACATTCTTTCAAGCTTATTCAAACGCATCGCTTATTTTCGCAAACATGCTGAATACGTTACAGTTATGGAAGAATATTCAAAATCTGTATTGAGACGTGTTTTAGCTGTTTCCAGCTTACGTTATGTGGTTTTTGTGTCTCAATTTTATGTTTTGCTTGTGGCGTTCGGAGTTGAACTTTCTGTTTTGCAAGTATTTGTAGGAGTTTCACTTACATATTTAGCAATGGCAATTGTTCCCGGAATTGCACTTGCCGAAATCGGCATTCGCGGCTCTCTTTCCATGTTTTTTTTGGGTATATTTTCGCAAAATGAAATTGGAATTTTGGCGGCTTCTACGGTTTTGTGGCTCATAAATTTGGCAATTCCGGCAATTATTGGAACATATTTTTTTGTAAAATCAAAATTGTCATAAAAAATTTCGTAACTATTCAGCCGCTATAAACAACTGATTGATAATAACATATACATATTATTTTATTATATCATAAGTATAAAATTTGATAATTTATTTATAACAAATTGATTAACAATGAATTGAAATTTAGTTAAAATATATTAAAGTTTTATTGATTTTTATACAGTGTTGATAATCAATTGTTTAAAAAATCAAGAGCGGCTGAATAGTTACAAAATTTCGATATATTTAGACCAAATTTTAAATCATTTTTGAGTCCGGTCTAAAAAGCCTGTTTTATTTTAGCTAAACAATCTATATGC
>DYSM01000085.1 GCA_020718265.1 Draconibacterium orientale
TTTCAACTATCAACTTTCAAGAAAAAATCAATTCGGTTTCTTGACAACTCCGGCTTGGCGTTGGTCTTCGGTTACCAAGATGTAAAACACATTTTGGCGCGTAATTATCGAACTGTTTGCATACGGACGGCGGATGGAATAATACACGGTTCTGTTCTCTAAATCAACAGCATACACCAGATTCGCCGAGTTTTGCTCAGATTGAACCACTTTTCCAATGAAACCCAAAATTTCAAAATAAGATTTCAAAATATCCGGGTTTTTAGAAACGTAACCGTAAGACATACACTTATCGCGCGTTAAATCAACCTCGTATGTATGATAAGGGTAAACTTCGGACGTTTTACACGTTAATAAAAGTTTATCATCGTTAATAGTATCTTTTTCAAAGTAAAATTCAGGGTCATATTTGTATAAACCTTCAATAAATTCTTGAGATTTTCCCAAAAGATTGTGCTGCGCTGTGCACACTTCCGAAAAAATCGAACTGAGCATAAACGCGATGAAAAGTCCCGTAACATTGTGCTTCATGGCATACATATCGGGCAAAAAAGCCGATCAATTGATGTGAAATTAGGGGCAAAATTAAAGAAAATTTACATTTTTTGTATAAAACATGAAAAAAGTTTTTGAAAATCACAATACCTGTATTATTTTTGTAAAATATGTTAGCTGGAAAAATGGAGCAAGATATTCACCTTTCTGACCAATTAAAAGAGAATATACAACGTCTGATGACGCTGTACGAGTCGCAGCTTTCACAAAGTAACGAATTGAAAACCAAGTTATTACAAGCAGAATCAGAATCAGAAATACGAAATCAAAAAATATCGGAGTTACAACGTAAGTACGATACTCTCAAAATAGCAAAAACCATCGCACTTTCGGGCACCGAAACGCACGATGTGAAAATAAAAATAAATAAAATAGTGCGGGACATTGACCGCTGTATAGCAATGCTTAACACCTGAAAAGCATCGGAATGGATGATAAATTAGCAATAAAAGTAAATATTTCGGACAGAGTTTATCCGTTGAAAATCAATCGGGACGAAGAAGAAAACATTCGGAAAGCCGCAAAATTGATAAACGATAAAATCACGCAATATAAACAGGTTTTCCGTGATAAAGATGCTTATGACATCTTAGCCATGGCAACCTTACATTTAGGCATACAAGTCCAAAGTATGGACAGTTCCGATTCATTTAAGTTGCTCAGCAGCGAAATTCGGCAAATAAATTCAGATTTGGACGATTATATCAAAAATAAACGATAAAAAATACGTACAAATATTATTTTTTGGATATTTGAATAAAAAATAAACAAAAGGCTAACGCCCGCAGTATTTCTCGGAATCATTTGTGAAGCTCAACACTCTAACAATTGAGGCGAAGCTCATTATCTTTGGAAAACATGCCTGTCAGTCGTACACACGCGCTTGGAAGTTTGAAAAAGATGGCAGCCTCTTACATGTCCGAACGGGGCTTTCACTAAATCAATCGAGAAGTATTTGCGGGTTTTTTTTTAATAATCATATAACAATCACAGTTTTAAACAAATGGAGTACATAATAATTACAGCAGTTGCATTAGCAGGATTAGGCGGAGGTTTTACCGCAGGTTATTTCCTGAAATTGAAGGGCTTACAGAAAAAAGCAGACCAAATTCTCAGAGATGCCGAAGCTGAAGGCGAAGTTATCAAAAAAGATAAAATGCTTCAGGCAAAAGATAAATTTATCGAATTAAAAGAAAAACACGAAAAATTTGTTGCCGAACGAAACAAACAAATTGCAGCCAAAGAAAACGGACAAAGCCAACGCGAAGCGGCTTTGAAACAACGCAAAGACGAAATCAGTAAAAATTTGAAAGATTTTGAAATTGAGAAAAAAGCAGTAGATACAGCCAAAGCCCACATCGCAGCACAAACCGAAATGGTTGAAAAACGCCAAGCTGAACTCGAAAAATTGCACAAACAAGAAATAGAAGTGCTTGAACGCATTTCCGGATTTTCGGCAGACGAAGCCAAAGAACAACTCAAGAAAACGCTCATTGCCGAAGCGCGAACCGCGGCAATTGCAGAAGTCAATGAAATTATCGAAGAAACAAAAATCAATGCAAATAAACAAGCTAAGAATATCATTGTCAAAACGATACAACGCATCGGAACAGAAGTTGCCATCGAAAATGCTGTAACGGTATTTCACATCGAAAATGACGAAATCAAAGGTCGAATTATCGGGCGTGAAGGTCGTAATATCCGCGCTTTAGAAGCAGCAACAGGCATTGAAATCATTGTGGACGACACGCCGGAAAGCATCGTACTTTCGAGCTTCGACCCAATGCGTCGCGAAATTGCGCGACTTGCTTTGCATCAATTAGTTACAGACGGTCGTATTCACCCGGCACGTATCGAGGAAGTTGTTGAAAAAACAAAAAATCAAGTCGAAGAAGAAGTTTTGGAACTCGGTAAAAAAACTTCTATTGACCTTGGTATTCACGGACTTAGCACAGAACTTATGCGTCTGGTAGGTAAAATGAAATATCGCTCATCTTACGGACAAAACTTGCTGCAACATTCGCGAGAAACTGCAAAACTTTGCGCTGTTATGGCTGCTGAGGTCGGCTTAAACCCGGCTGTTGCGAAACGCGCCGGTTTATTGCACGATATTGGAAAAGTTTCCGACGAAGATATTGATGTGCCTCACGCAATTTACGGTATGAAACTCGCCGAAAAATTCAAAGAAAAACCGGAAGTTGTAAATGCAATCGGTTCGCACCACGACGAAATTGAAATGACAAGTCTCTATGCTCCAATCGTTCAGGTTTGCGATGCTATTTCCGGCGCACGTCCGGGCGCACGCCGCGAAGTTGCCGAATCGTACATCAAACGCATCAAAGCACTCGAAGAACTTGCACGCTCAGAAGAAGGCGTTGTGAAAACGTATGCCATTCAAGCCGGGCGCGAGTTGCGTGTCATTGTCGGCAGCGACCGCGTTTCCGACCAAGACATCGAACGTATTTCGCTCAATATTGCAAAACGCATTGAGGAAGAAATGACTTATCCGGGTCAAATAAAAATTACCGTGATTCGGGAAAATCGAGCAGTGAGTTACGCGAAGTAGTGTTTGTATGAAAACGTGTAAGTATTTGATTTAATGTAGATTATATCTATTTTTTCAATTGAATGTATTGTCATTCAGTGGTCAAAAAGTAGTCATTCATTGTTTTTTTTAGTTTCAATCGAATTTCTACTGTATTTCAACAGAATTTCTTAAAACATTCAAGTATTTGAATGAATTCTGAGTTTTCTTACATGCACTAAATAATATCTCAAAAAAAGCATCCGAAAGGGTGCTTTTTAGTTTAATATTCATCTTAGTTTTAAAAAATATTTTTAGCTTTGTACTGAAATATATTAGAAAAATGAAAAAAATCTTTATGGTTGATTTATTCAGCCAATATCAACATATAAAAGATTCGTTAGACTCTGCTATTCAGGAAGTTATAAACACCACAGCGTTTATTAACGGTCCTCAGGTTGCCGTTTTTAGAGATAAACTCAAAGCATTTTCCGGAGCTAAACATGTGATTCCGTGCGCAAACGGAACAGATGCTTTGCAAATTGCACTCATGGCATTGAATTTGAAAGAAGGAGATGAGGTTATCATACCTGCTTTCACGTATGTTGCTACTGCGGAAGTCATTGCTTTACTGAAACTTACGCCCGTTGTTGTTGATGTTTGCCCGGACACGTTTAATATCAATCCTGCACTTATAGAAGCTGCAATTTCGCCCAAAACAAAAGCAATAATGCCCGTGCATTTGTTCGGGCAAAGTGCTGATATGGAGACGATTCTCGCAATTGCAAACAAACATAATTTGTATGTGATTGAAGATAACGCACAATCTATCGGTGCAATTTATACATTTTCCGACGGCACAAAAAAACAAACAGGAACGATGGGACATATTGGATGCACATCGTTTTTTCCGTCAAAAAATTTAGGTTGCTACGGCGACGGCGGGGCCATTTTTACAAACGAGGATGCGCTTGGTGAACGTATTCAAATGATTGCAAATCATGGACAAAGCAAAAAATATTATCATAAAATTATCGGTGTAAATTCACGACTTGATACCATGCAAGCCGCGATTTTGAATGTAAAAATTGACAAGTTATCCCAATATAATATCGCACGAGAACAAGCCGCAGGACGATATGATAATGCTTTGTCCGGAATTTCCGGCTTAAAAGTTCCGAAACGCAGCAAAAACTCGACACATGTTTTTCATCAATATACATTACAAGTTGCTGATAATAAGCGAGAAGACCTGATGAAACATCTTGCCGAAAAGGAAATTCCCTCCATGATTTATTATCCGTTGCCTGTGCACGAACAAGAAGCATTTAAACCGCTTACAAGAATTTCAGGCGATGTTTCGGTTGCTGAAAATCTCTGTAAATCAGTGCTTTCACTGCCAATGCACACCGAACTGAACATGCAACAGGAAGATTATATTATCAAAGCAGTCAGAAGTTTTTTTACAAAATATTAGAATGGAAAATAAATTTTTTGCACACGAAACCGCAATTATCGACGAAGGTTGCGTAATTGGTTCAGGCACAAAGATTTGGCATTTCTCGCACGTGATGTCGAACTGCACAATTGGCGAAAATTGCAACATTGGACAAAATGTCGTCATTTCGCCGGAAGTCGTTCTGGGTAAGAACGTTAAAGTTCAAAATAATGTGTCAATTTATACCGGCGTGATTTGCGAAGACGATGTGTTTCTCGGTCCTTCAATGGTGTTTACCAATGTAACGAATCCGCGCAGTGCGGTAAATCGTAAAGGACAATACGAACGAACTATTGTTAAAAAAGGAGCATCAATCGGCGCAAACGCTACAGTTGTTTGCGGGCACGACATCGGTGAATTTGCATTCATCGGCGCAGGTGCGGTTATTACAAAAACTGTAAAACCGTATGCGCTCGTTGTCGGAAATCCGGCACGCCAAATCGGTTGGATGAGCGAGTTTGGTCATCATTTAGAGTTTGATAGTCAAGGAATTGCAATTTGCCCTGAGAGCAAGGAAAAATATGTTTTGGAAAATAATTCTGTCAAAAAAAAATAAATAGGAATGAAAAAATTTGCCCTCATAGGTGCCGCAGGATACATTGCTGTCCGACATTTAAAAGCTATAAAAGAGACAGGAAACACGCTTTCAGCAGCACTCGACCCGTTTGACAGCGTTGGCGTTATGGATAGCTATTTTCCTGAGGCTGACTTCTTTACAGAGTTTGAACGCTTTGACAGACACGTAGATAAACTACGTCGCAGCGGAAATAAAATTGATTATGTAAGTATCACTTCTCCAAATTATTTGCACGATTCGCATATCCGGTTTGCTTTACGACAAGGTGCCGATGCCATTTGCGAAAAGCCAATGGTGCTAAACCCTTGGAATGTGGATGCTTTGGCACAAATTGAAAAAGAATCTGCAAATAAAATTTATTCGATTTTACAACTTCGCCTTCATCCGAATATCATAAAATTGCGCGAAGAGGTGAAAAATTCGCCGGCAGACAAAATTTACGATTTAGATTTGACCTATCTCACATCGCGCGGACGTTGGTATCACATCAGTTGGAAAGGCGATGAAGCAAAATCCGGCGGAATTGCAACCAATATCGGCGTACATTTTTTCGATATGCTTTCATGGATTTTCGGTGATGTCAAACGAAATGTTGTGCATGTGTACGAAAAAGACCGTGCCGCCGGATTTCTCGAACTTGAAAAAGCGCGTGTGCGCTGGTATTTGAGCGTGGATTACAACGATATTCCCGACGACGTAAAAGCAAAAGGTGCTCGAACATATCGTTCTTTACAAATGAACGGTACCGAAATCGAATTTTCTGACGGCTTTACCGACTTACACACAGCAAGTTACAAACATATTTTAGACGGACACGGTTTTGGTGTAAACGAAGTCCGAAATGCAATTCAAACGGTTTACGAAATCCGCCACGCGGACGTTATCGGACTTAAAAATGATTATCATCCATTGTTAAAACGATATTAAAATGTATAATAAAATTCTCAAAAAGGAAGCTAAAATTGCCGTAATCGGATTGGGTTACGTCGGATTGCCCATTGCAGTTGAATTTGCTCGAAAATTACCCGTTATCGGCTTCGATATCAGCAAGAAACGAGTTGAAATGATGCGAAACGGCATTGACCCGAGCCAAGAATTGAGTTCTGAAGAAATGCAAGGCGTTGATTTAAAATATTCGTATGATTTACAAGATTTGCGTGAGGCAAACTTTTACATTGTTGCCGTTCCGACACCGATAACCGACAACAAAGAGCCGGACTTGAAACCGCTCCTATCTGCTTGTGAAACAGTTGGTAAGGTTATTAAAAAAGGCGATTATGCTGTGTTTGAATCCACAGTGTATCCCGGTTGCACGGAAGAAGATTGTGTTCCTGTTATTGAAAAATTATCAGGATTAAAATTCAATGTTGATTTCAAAATCGGTTACTCACCTGAGCGCATAAACCCGGGCGATAAAGTGAACACACTCACAAATATTGTGAAAATAGTGTCGGGTTCGGATGCTGAATCTTTGGAAAATATTGCCAAAGTGTACGAATTAATACTGAAAAACGGAACTCACCGTGCAAGTTCTATCAAAGTTGCAGAAGCCGCAAAAATTGTGGAAAACACACAACGCGATGTGAATATTGCACTTATGAACGAACTTTCGGTCATTTTCAGCAAGCAAGGCATCAATACGTTTGAAGTTTTGGAAGCTGCCGGAACAAAGTGGAATTTCCTCAAATTCTTTCCCGGACTTGTCGGCGGACATTGCATCGGCGTGGATCCGTATTATTTGGTTCACAAATCGAAACAACTCGGATATCATCCGCATGTCATAAATTCAGGACGTTTTGTAAACGATTCCATGGGACAACATGTTGCAAATGAAACTGTTAAAAAAATCGCTTCAATTGACAAAACCATCAACGGTTCAAAAATATTGGTTATGGGTATCACGTTCAAAGAAAATGTGAGCGATATCCGAAACACAAAAGTTGTGGACATGATTAACGAGCTGAAATCGTTCAAAGTTCAGGTGGATGTGGTTGATCCTTATGCAGTTGCAGAAGAAGTAGAGGAGGAATACGGCATACATTTAGCCACATCAATCGGAAACGATTATGATGCTGTTGTTGTTGCCGTAAATCACACGGAATATGCGAGTTTAGACGAAAACTATTTCAAATCGCTAATGCCCGGAAAAGGTATTTTGGTGGACATCAAAGGAATATTCAGAAATAAAGTTAAAGATTTGATTTATTGGAGTTTATAGGATTTTGTATCAAAAAAAAAATATTGCCAAAGTTCAAAATCTTGGCAATATTTTTTTTGTTATTCTGAATTTAATTCTAATTTTGCAAATAATACACATAAGTAGAATATAGTGAAATTATCAAACACATCGGAATATGCCTTGCGGATTTTGAGCTACATGGCTCGAAAGCCCGAACTGCAATATTCTGCTAAGTCATTGATTGATAATTTAAAAATATCAGACAAATATTTGCGCCGTATTATGACAGACCTGACCAAAGCCGGATTTGTTCGCAGCATTCAAGGGCGCGAGGGCGGTTATGAGTTCGCAAAACCAACTTCCGAAATCACGCTTTCCGCCATTGTTGAAACCATCGAAGGGATGCAAAAATATACCGGATGTGCACTCGGTTTTGAAAAATGCTCCGACGAAAACCCCTGCGTGATGCACGAGATTTGGGTGCCCGTTCGTGTCGGGTTTCTCGCCGCATTTACAGGAAAAACGCTTAACGATTTCGATTTTTCTGTCAATTTTAAGTTTTAATATTTTTTTCAGAAAATATACTACATGCTAATAGTATAAAAATCACAAGAAATGAGACCACTACGATAAGCCGCTTAGCTGTTATTTTTAGAAAATTCTGATATTGATATTCAGATACTTATTAAACCGCTTAGCTGCAAAAATAGGTTTCATAGCATAAAAATATCTTGAAATACTACAAATAAATAGAATAAAATTTTTTTCTTAATATTAACTAAATATATTTTCACATGAAACCAAGTTTATTGGACCGATTTATGAGCAGAAAAGGCTTATACCGAGCCTTTTGGCTGATTGCGTTGTTCATGGTAACAATGCTGATTTACTACACCGCAAACCTCCAAAAAGAGGTGCCGCCGATTTCGAAAGAAGTCAAAACGCAGAGCGGCGAAGTGCTCTACACGTATGACGATGTGGTTGCCGGGAAGGGATTTTTCCAAGAATTCGACCTCATGGACTGGGGCACATTGTTGGGCATGGGCGCATACATGGGACCCGATTTTTCGACCGATTTTATGCACTACCGCGCCGAATTTTTGTATGATTTTTATGCACAGGAATTATACAAAAAGAAAAATTCCGAGCTGACGGAAATCGAGCGAGGAGCCGTTAAAGTGCGTGTGATTCAGGATGTTAAAAAGCAGACAGAGCTTCTTGAAACCACAACGGTTTACACCGATGCCTCGGGCGAAGCTTACAAAAAAAACGTGGAATATCTCACGAATTTGCTCGTAAAAGGCGACCCAAAACGTGCGTATCCCGGTGGAGTTATTCTCCCGGAAGAAGCGGAAAAAATTGCCGCATTCGTGGATTGGTCGCAGTTGGTGGCATCGTCTTTACGCCCCGGCACGGAGCGCACATGGTCGAATAATTGGCCCCCCGAACCGCTTTTAGACCAAGACCTAACTTCGTTTTCGCACAAAATCTCGCTTTGGGAGTTCCTGATATTGTGGACTTTAACGATTGTAGTCATTTTTGTTGCCTACGAATATTTGTTCAAAAAAGACAAAGACGAGAAATTAGAAGAACCGCTGAAAATCACATCGTTGTATAAATCTCAGAAAAAATTGCTGAAATACATCCCGATAGTTGCGGCGTTGTTTGTGGTGCAACTGTTTATCGGCGGTTACTTGGCGCATCTTTACACTGAACCCGAAAAAGATTTTTTGGTTTCGCAAGGTATTTTGCCGTTCAATGTGTTGCGTTCGGTACATACACAACTTGCAATTCTCTGGGTTGCAGTTGGTTGGCTCGTAGGAGGTTTGTTGATTGCACCTTGGGTTGCCAACAAAGACCACAAATATCCGTGGTTGGTGGATGTGCTTTGGATTGCGCTTGTGGTCGTTGCCGTGGGCAGCATCATTGGTTTATACATGGGTGCAACCGGGCAACTGCGCGAAACGTGGTTCTGGTTCGGAAACGAAGGTCGCGAACTTATAAATTTGGGCAGAGCTTGGGACATCGGATTAGTTCTCGGGCTGGTATTCTGGTTCTTACTCATAATTTCGCTCATCCGAAAAGCATCAACCAACAACCCGATTGTGAGCACAATTATCTGGTCGGCGTTTGCAATTGCAACGCTTTACATCGCCGGAATGATGCCTGTACATAAGATTGTGCCGAATTTCACGGTGGACGATTATTACCGTTGGTGGGTCATTCACTTGTGGGTAGAATTGACGTTTGAGTTGTTTGCAGCCGGCGTTATCGCATTTTTCACGGTTTCACTCGGTTTAATCACCCACAAAACTGCTGTCCGCGTAATGTTTTTCGAGCTGTTCCTAATCATGCTCAGCGGCACGCTCGGCGTGGGGCACCACTATTGGTGGCAAGGTTTGGACGAATATTGGATCGCCGTGGGCGGAATTTTCTCGGCACTCGAACCTCTGCCTCTGGCTCTGATGATTGTGGAGGCTATGAAAAACAAGAAAGAAAAGTTGCACTCCGGGCAGGACTTTGCCTTTGCAACTCCATTCATGTGGATAGCCGGCTCGGCAGTATTGAATTGGATAGGTGCCGGATTCTTCGGAATGTTAATTAACACACCCACAATTAGTTACTATTCTCACGGCACGTATTTGATTATGCCGCACGGACACGTTGCCTTGCTCGGCGCGTTCGGATATATTTCGATAGCTTTCATTTACATGGCATCGCGTGCAAATTCAATTGCCAACAACTTGGTTTGGAGCGACAAATTGAGCAAATACGGCTTCTGGATTTTGACCATCGGCACACTGCTTTTTGCAATTCCGACCTACGTTATCGGGATGCACCAAACCGAAACCGCCATGGAATTAGGCTATTTCTACACCCGCACACGCGAAGCCGTGGACGCAATGAGCGGTTGGATGTGGTTCCGCATACTGCCCGACGGCATGATGATACTCGGCGGGGTAATAATTCTTTACGATTTGGTTCAAAAAACCTTCCTCGCCAAAAAGCATACGAGCATTAAAAGTGCTTAGTTTATTTATCTGATTTTTCGGGAATCTCTTTCGGGGGATTCCTGATTTTTTGTTTTTACATAAAAGTGTTCAGTATAAAAAGTCATAAAGTTGAAAATTTGTAAAGTTAAATTACTGATAAT
>DYSM01000489.1 GCA_020718265.1 Draconibacterium orientale
TAAAAAAAAAGCTGCCTTTTTAAGACAGCTTTTTGTTTTAAATTTAGAACGGATATTTCCCTTCTTCTATGATTTTGTCGGCAATTCTTCGGCGAGCCGAAATTACATCGACACCATCGATTTTCGTAAATCGTTTGATGCCCATCATCATGCCCATTTTTTCGTCGCCCGAAGCAAAGAAATTCAATGCGTCTTCGCCGGTTTTTTTGATTTTGGCGGCGGCGTCGTACATGAAAACGTCTAAAATATCGCGTAAAAGTGCAGTTTTTTCTTCGCCTCTCAAATTCATAAGTTTTTCAACACGCAACATCGTCGATTCGGCAGCGTAAGTGAGCATCAGCATATCGGCTGCGGCAAAAAGCAATTCTTGCTCTTGGTCCAATTTGTTGGTGAATTTTTGCACGGCGGCACCGGCAACCATCAATATCGCTTTTTTGAAATTTACGATGGCTTTCTTTTTATTTTCAAAATAATCCATCGACGTAGAACCGAAATCAGGTATTCCCATCAATTCTTTGCCCACTGCCATGGCGGGTTTCAAAATATCAATCTCACCTTTCATGGCTCGTTTCAGCAATTCGCCCACCATTACCATGCGGTTGATTTCGTTGGTACCTTCAAATATTCGATTGATTCGCGAATCGCGATACGCTCTTTCAACCGGAGTTTCTGCCGAATAGCCCATTCCACCGTAAATCTGAACGCCTTCATCAACCACGTAATCCAACGATTCGGAACAGAAAACTTTTGAAAACGATGCTTCAATGGCATATTCGCGAAGACCTTCGAGCGATGCTTTTCCTTTATCCATACCGCCTTCGATGTGAGCATCAATGGCATCATCGATATTTTGTGCGGCTCGGTATGTGAGCGATTCGCCCGCAAATGTCAGAATTGCCATTTGTGCCAATTTGTGTTTGATGGCACCGAATTGCGAAATCTGCGTTTTAAATTGTTTGCGTTCGTTGGCATAATTAACGGCGTTTCCGATAACGGCTTTCGATGCCCCGACCGTAGCTCCGCCGAGTTTGATACGACCGAGATTCAAAATATTGAGAGCAATTTTGAAACCTCCGTCGCGATCGCCGAGCTGGTTTTCTGCCGGAACTTTCACGTTGTTGTAATAAACCTGAACGGTAGAAGAACCGCGTATTCCCATTTTTTCTTCTTCGGCTCCCAGCGTTACGCCTTCGCTTTTTGCATCTACGATAAACGCACTTAAATTTTTATCATCACCTATTTTTGCAAAAACAATGTGAACATCGGCAATTCCGCCGTTGGTTATCCACATTTTTACGCCGTTGAGAGTGTAGAATTTCCCGTCGGCACTCAGTTCGGCTTTCGATTTCCCGGAATTGGCATCGGAACCGGCTTCGGGTTCTGTGAGACAATAAGCTCCAATCCATTCGCCGGAGGCTAATTTAGGCAGATATTTTTTCTTTTGCTCTTCGGTTCCGTAATACAAAATGGGCAAAGTGCCGATTCCCGTGTGTGCCGAAAATGCAACGGCATACGAAAATCCTTGTCCCATTTCTTCAACAACTTTCATTGCCGTAACGGTATTTTGTCCGAATCCGTCGTATTCTTCGGGAACCGAAACACCAAGCAAACCCAATTCGCCGGCTTGTTTTACCAACTTCGACAGCAATTCGCGGTCGTGTTTATCGAGTTGATCCACTTTGGGCATGATTTCTTTTTGTATGAAATCGCGGCATGTTTTTGCCATCATCAACTGCTCTTCGTTGAATTCTTCGGGAATGAAAATGTCTTGAAACGAGGTTTCTTTTACGAGGAATTCTCCTCCTTTTATTGTTTGTTTCATTTAGTAGTTAGAATTTAGTAGTTAGTAATTA
>DYSM01000490.1 GCA_020718265.1 Draconibacterium orientale
GCATCAAACTATGACCACGCATTGGCTTGTCAACATACAAAGTATGTAAACACGGTGCGTCAAAGCCTGTAAGCCACATATCCCGAACGATAACCAATTTTAAACTGTCAACTGGATTTTTCAGACGGTCGCCAATGGTTTTGCGTTTCAGTTTGTTTCTGATGTGTGGTTGCATATTTAAGGCATCGCTGCTGCTGCCTGTCATTATTACTTTTATCGTTCCTTTGTCGTCGTCGTCAGAATGCCACAAAGGACGAATTTTAATAATAGCATCGTACAATTCAACGCAAATGCGGCGGCTCATACACACAATCATAGCTTTACCGTCTAACACCGCGTTTCGCTGTTCAAAATGATAAACAAAGTCTTCGGCTATTTTTCTAATACGGTTTGGATTGCCAACAATGGCTTCTAATCGTGTCCATTTTGCCCGCATTTGTTGGCGATTGCTTAATTCTTCGCCTTCGGTTAATTCTTCAAACTGTTCGTCAATGGTTACTTTTTCATCTTCTTCAAAATGGACTTTCGCCAAACGACTTTCATAAAATATTGGAACAGTTGCTTTATCGTTTACTGCCTGTTGAATGTCGTAAATATCAACATAGTTTCCGAAAACTGCTTGTGTATTTCGGTCGGTGGTTTCAATGGGCGTGCCTGTAAAACCTATAAATGTTGCATTTGGTAAGGCATCACGTAGATATTTGGCAAAGCCATCTATAAAATCGTATTGACTGCGGTGTGCTTCGTCTGCTACAACCACAATATTTTTTCGTTCGCTTAATGCTTTTATATCTGCACCAATGTATTCAACACTTGGTTCATTAACTGTATTTGAATTTCCGTTATGCACATTGTCGGTAGTCATTGGCATAAACTTTTGAATGGTAGTAAATACAATACCGCCCGAAACTACTTTAAGCAATTTTCTTAAATCTTGTCTGTCTTCTGCTTTTTGTGGTTCCTGACGGAGCAATTGCTGACAATTGGTAAATGTTTCGTGCAATTGCTCGTCTAAGTCGTTGCGGTCGGTTAAGATTACCAATGTTGGGTTTTCCATTCGTGGCTCAATAATGAGTTTGCCCGAATAAAAAACCATACTCAAACTTTTACCGCTTCCTTGTGTGTGCCAAATTACACCACCACGACGGTCGCCGTTGCTCGAACTTGCAATTATTGTACTTTCAACGGCTTTGTTTACAGCATAATATTGATGATAAGCTGCAACTTTTTTTAGTGTTTTACTGTCGCTTTTTTCAAAAACTATAAATTGACGAATAAGGTCTAAAAGCGTTTGTTTATTGAGCATTCCCAAAAACATTACTTCCATTTGCGGTTGCAAATGGTCGGCTGTAGTTTTGCCGTCTTTGGTTTTCCAACTCATAAACCTGCCGAAATCGCTTGTGATTGTTCCGCAAAGTGCATCCCAACCATCGCTAACAATTAGCAATTCGTTGTAAGTAAAAAGCGAAGGAACGGCTTGCTTGTAGGTTTGTAATTGGTTGTATGCCGATTTTACATTGGCGTTTTCGTCCACTGCATTTTTCAACTCTATTACCACCAAAGGCAAACCGTTAATGAATAAAATAATATCGGGGCGTTTATTTTGGTTGCCTTCAATAATGGTGAATTGGTTGACGGCTAAAAACTCGTTATTTTCGGGGTTTGAAAAATCAACGATATATACTTTTTCGCCACGAATACCGCTTGCGGTGCGAACTTCTACATCAACGCCATCGGTTAGGTATTTATGAAACGTTTCGTTGGCGTGTAGAGACGAAACACATTGCGTTTCTACACGCAATACTTTTTTTAGTGCATCTTCTTTGGCATCTTGTGTAATGGTTGGGTTT
>DYSM01000491.1 GCA_020718265.1 Draconibacterium orientale
ATAATTCGTTTGACCATAAATAATGCAATTCACTATGTCTTTCTGAAAAAAAATGATTTTCTTTCACTACATTTTTTTATATTTGTCGAAATATAAATATTGAATTCTTATGAATCGTCTTATAGAGTGTGTTCCAAATTTTAGCGAAGGGCGTGATATGTCTAAAATCAAGGCTATCACAGATGCAATTGAATCTGTTGAACATATTAAACTGCT
This sequence comes from Draconibacterium orientale, assembly GCA_020718265.1. Taxonomy (GTDB): domain Bacteria; phylum Bacteroidota; class Bacteroidia; order Bacteroidales; family JAADGE01; genus DYOJ01. Next base: position 217 of record DYSM01000491.1, read on the forward strand.
TGATGTAGATCCCGGTAAAGCCACGAATCGCACTGTTGTAACGTTTGTCGGTACGCCGGAAGATGTTATCGAAGCGGCATTTCGGGGTGTAAAAAAAGCGTCCGAAGTCATAGATATGTCGAAACATAAAGGTGAGCATCCGCGTTTTGGTGCAACTGATGTTCTTCCGCTTATTCCTATTTCCGGTATTTCGATGGACGAAGTTGTCGAATTTGCACATAAACTTGGCGAACGCATTGGAAGAGAGCTTGGTATTCCTATTTATTGCTATGAATTTGCTGCAAAAGAAGAAAAACGTAAAAACCTCGCAAATTGTCGGGCGGGAGAATATGAAGGTTTAAAAGAAAAAGTAAAGAAATCGGAATGGAAACCTGATTTCGGTACTGCTGAATTTAACACACGTTCAGGGGCTATCGCACTCGGAGCGCGTAATTTTCTTGTTGCATACAACGTAAATTTGAACACAACTTCTGTTCGACGAGCTAACGCAATTGCGTTTGATGTGCGCGAAGCCGGACGTGTCATGCGCGAAGCTAATACAATTAGCGGTAAAATTTTAAAAGACGAAACAGGCAAAACACTTCGACTACCCGGATTGCTAAAAAAAGTAAAAGCAATCGGTTGGTATATTGAAGAATATGGCGTAGCACAAATTTCGATGAATCTGACCGATATTTCAGTTACTTCGGTTCATGAAGCTTTTGATGCTGTGGAGGAATCTGCCCGACAAAGAGGCATTCGTGTTACAGGTTCGGAACTTGTAGGACTGATTCCGCTTAATGCCCTGTTATCAGCAGGAAAACATTATTTGAAAAAACAAAAACGTTCTGTAGGTGTTCCTGATGAAGAAATTATCAAAATCGCAGTAAAATCTCTCGGTTTAGACGAATTAAAACCCTTCAACCCGAAAGAAAGAATCATTGAATTTTTATTAGATGCCGATGAGCTTAAGCCGTTGGTAAACATGAATTTACAACAATTTACAGACAGAACAGCCGAAGAGTTTCCCGCACCCGGCGGCGGCTCTATTGCCGCATACATGGGCACACTCGGCGCAGCACTCGGTACGATGGTCGCAAACTTATCAGCACACAAACGCGGTTGGGATGACAAATGGGAAATTTATTCGGATTGGGCTGAAAAAGGTATGTCGTGTGTAAATAAACTCTTACCTTTGGTGGACGAAGATACAAAGGCTTTTAACCAAATTATGGAGGCATACCGAATGCCGAAATCAACCGATACTGAAAAAGAATTGCGCAAACAAGCTATACAAGCAGCAACAAAACATGCAATTGATGTGCCTTTTCGAATTATGGAATATGCCTACGAATCAATGGCTGTTATGAAAGAGATGGCTATCAACGGATTACAAGTTTCATTGAGCGATGCAGGTGTAGGCGCGTTGGCGGCGCGTGCTGCTGTTTTAGGTGCGTATATGAACGTCAAAATTAATATGCCCGACTTGGAGGATAAAGTCTATAAAGCAGAAATATCGGAACGAGGACTTAAAATTGAGCAAGCTGCCATAGCACTCGAAAAAGAAATCTACGATATTGTGCATTCAAAAATATCTTAAATTGTAACTATTCAGCCGCTCTTGATTTTTAAAACAATTGATTATCAACACGA
>DYSM01000492.1 GCA_020718265.1 Draconibacterium orientale
TTCAAATTAAAAATATTTCAATAACTCTCGAAAACGATTGAAACAAGACTTGCTGACTTTACACAGACCGTTTCGATGAAACATGATTTTAATCAAGTTATTTTAAAATAGACGAAATTTTTAAAATAATTTGACGAAATTTTCTAATTTTGTCATTCAAAATCACAAAAAAAATCCAAAAAAATAATCACTATGAATAACTCGGTATTTCAATACAATTTTCCCGAAAACGAACCGATACTCGACTACCTTTCGGGCAGTAAAGAACGAATTGCTTTGGACAGGGAATTACAAAAACAACAATCCGAAACCATTGAAATTCCTTTAATAATCGGCGGTAAAGAAATCCAAACCGGAAATATCGAAAAAGTGAGAATGCCTCATAAACACGCTCATATTTTAGCCCAATATCACAAAGCCGGCGAAAAAGAAATACAAATGGCAATTGATGCTGCCATGGCGGCTCGCGAAATTTGGTCGAATACACCTTGGACAATACGCGGGGCAATTCTCCTGAAAGCAGCCGAACTGATTGCCACCAAATACCGAAGTGTGATGAACGCCGCTACCATGCTGGGACAAAGTAAAAACATTTTTCAGTCGGAAATTGACAGTGTTTGCGAAACAATAGACTTTTTACGCTTCAACGCCTATTTTGCCGGGAAAATATACGAAATGCAACCTGCCTCAAACCATACTCAAATCAATTCAATGGAATTTAGAGCTTTGGAAGGATTTGTTTTCACTATCAGCCCGTTTAATTTTACTTCAATTGCATCGAACCTTAATATGGCGCCCGTAATGATGGGCAACACAACGGTTTGGAAACCGGCAACAACATCGCTTCTCTCGAACTACTATCTCATGAAAATATTTGAAGAAGCCGGATTGCCTGCCGGAGTCATCAATTTTGTTCCCGGTTCCGGAGCTCTTATCGGGAAAACGGTTATGGCATCGCAGCACATGGCAGGCATACATTTTACAGGCTCAAACAGCACATTCAACTCACTGTGGAATTTGGCAACTCAAAATTTACCTAAATACAAATCGTATCCACGTTTGATAGGTGAAACAGGCGGCAAAGATTTTATTTTCGTTCACCCTTCCGCCGATGCCGCGGCAGTGGCAACAAATGCAATAAAAGGTTCATTCGAATATCAAGGGCAAAAATGCTCCGCAGCATCTCGGATGTACGTTCCAAAATCACTTTGGGCTGATATTAAAGCAAAGATGATTACGATGTTGTCCGAAATAAAAATGGGCGATGTTACCGACCCGCAAAACTTTATTAACGCCGTCATCGATGAAGCCGCTTTCGAAACAATCACCGACTACATCAAATTTGCAGAAAAAGCCGATGATGCAAAAATTATTGCCGGCGGAACCTACGACAAATCTGTGGGATATTTTATTGCACCGACAGTTATCGAAACCACAAATCCGCATTTTAAAACAATGCAGGAAGAAATATTCGGTCCCGTATTAACTGTTTATCCGTTTGAAGACGCAGACCTTGAAAAAACAATTGAACTTTGCGATACCACTTCGCCCTACGCATTGACAGGTGCCGTTTTCTCAAAAGACAGAATTGCAGCCGCCGACATTTGCACAAAACTTCGCTACGCCGCCGGAAATTTCTATATCAACGATAAACCTACGGGAGCAGTTGTGGGGCAACAACCTTTTGGCGGAGCAAGAGCCTCCGGAACCAACGACAAAGCAGGCGGTGAATTTAACCTCATTCGGTGGGTCAGTCCGCGAACAATCAAAGAAACATTTGTACCGGCAACAGATTATAAATATCCATATATGAATGAATAATTGATAATTGATAATTGATAAT
>DYSM01000086.1 GCA_020718265.1 Draconibacterium orientale
CATCAGTAGTAACAAGTATGGATAAAAAGCGGTTTTTCGATGATTGCATAAATTATATTCAGACAAATAGTTCTGTCCTAAAAGAACATAAAATAGAATCTTGTAATTTTATGGGAGATACACCCGGACATTGGGGCATTCACGTTTCTTTATTTCCGAAATCTGATTTTTTGTTTAAACCGACAGAACCAACGAAGCATGTTGCTTACCATGTTTCGTTTTATGAAGAGTGGCGCAAAAAATCAAACGTCTTTTTTAGCGCAATATGGGTAGGTAGAAATGTGAACAAAGCTCTTGAATTTCATAATAAATCAAAAATTTGGAATAAGACAAAAGGAAAAGGAAAGCACAGAACTTACAGTGCATCAGATAGTTCGATGTGTGATTCTGGATATTATTTAGATGTCAACGCAAGTAATTTATACCAAATAGAACTTCCAAACAATTTTGAGGATAATCATGCATTTCAAAATATTCTCAGATTGTTAGAGGATATTTATGCCGACTTCAACAATGAAATGAATAACTTATTCCAGAAAAATCTCGAAACTCAACCTCTTAATATCGAACCCTTAAAACCAAACGATAATGAATACGTTGAACCGAGCGTGTTTAAACCGAAATCTTACACATCTATCCACCCCCTAAACCAAATCCTATACGGACCGCCCGGAACGGGAAAAACGTATCACACAATCAATAAGGCACTTGCAATTATTGACAATGAAGAAGAGCGTGTTTATAAAGACACAGACCGCACAGAATTAAAAACGCGTTTTGATGCGTTGTCAGAATCCGGACAAATCGGTTTCGTAACCTTCCACCAAAGCATGAGTTACGAAGATTTTGTGGAAGGCATAAAACCGGAAATTAATAAAGAATCAAAGACTGAACAGACCGAGCCGGAAAATAACGATGAAAAAAACTTGACAAAATCGGTAGGTTTTGATATTCGCCCCGGCATTTTCAAAAAAATGGCAAAACGTGCAAAAGAAAATCCGCAAACGCCTTATGTTCTGATAATTGACGAAATCAATCGCGGCAATGTGGCGGGCATTTTCGGCGAGTTGATAACGCTTATCGAAGAAGACAAACGCATCGGCAAGCGCGAAGCGTTACGCGTAACACTGCCGTACAGTCAGCAGTCGTTCGGCGTGCCGGCAAATTTGCACATCATCGGCACCATGAACACCGCCGACCGCAGCGTGGAAGCACTCGACACCGCCTTGCGCCGCCGCTTTGTGTTTGATGAAATGTTGCCCAAACCCGAATTGCTCGAAAACAAAAAAATAGAAGGCATTAACTTAACCGAATTGCTCACAACCATCAACGCCCGCCTCGAAAAACTCCTTGACCGCGACCACCTTATCGGGCATGCGTATTTGTGGAATATCAAAGAAATCAATCATTTACGCCATGCGTTTTACAACAAAATCATCCCGCAGTTGCAAGAATATTTTTACCGCGACTATGTAAAAATCGGCTTGGTGCTTGGCACGGGATTTGTTGAAAAAAAATCGGACAAAATAGAATTTGCAGCTTTCGACAAGAAAGAACAGGATTATTCTGATTTTGCCGAAAAACCGACGTATGAAATCAAACAAATAAAAAATGATTCTGATTTTATCAAAGCCGTAATGTCAATTTACAAAACCGTTGAATCGTAAAAATTTGTATATTTGCGTTATGAACGAAACAAACTTTGAGTGGGACGAAAATAAGCGAACATCGAATATCGAAAAACACGGTATTGATTTTGCGGACGCGAAACATGTGTTTGAAGATTTGTATCGTATTGAATTTGAAGATGTAAGAGCGAATTATGGTGAAATACGTCTTATCACAATCGGACAGTATTCAAACATCATTTTAACTATCGTTTACACAATCCGAAATCAAAATATTCGCATAATTTCAGCCCGAAAATCAAATCTGTTTGAACGTTCGGAATATTTATCCAAAATATTGTAAATATGATACATACAAAAATAGACATAGAATCGGCAATTCGTCTGGCTGAGCAAGGCGAAGTTCTCAATTCAAATCAAATTGAGTTTGGCGAAAAACAAATTTCTTGGCAAAATGCACTTTTGCTGGGGAAACAAGGTGTGGTTGTTCCGCAAGAATTGATTGATTATGAGGATAATAAAACTGATTTCTCAGATATTCAGCCCATAACTCCGGATGATATTAAAAACGGAGCAGTGAAAAGAATTATGCGTGCCGAAATTCCGATTAAACCGGAAATCGGAGATTGGATAAAACATGAACACATTGATTTTAATAGACTTATGACCGATTTGTTAGATAATTTTTACAAAACAGTAAAAACAATTAACAAAAATGTGGCAATGTAATTTCAATCGAATTAGGTGTTTTTAACCGCTAAGCGGTTTCATAAGTAACTGAAAATCAATTTGAATTTTTCAAAAATAACAGCTAAGCGGCTTGTCGGAGGAGTCCGGATAAAAAAATCATTTAAAATCAGTCAAAATCATAATTATCAGTGTCGCAAAAAAAGCATAAACATTGAAAAAGACCACCATACAAGTCTTTGAACACGATAAAATTTGGATTGAGAATCCGAAAGAATTTACGCAGGAACATTTTGAATCTTTGTTGAAATTCAACGAAAATCATAAGTTCAAATATTTCGACATCGGACACAAAAGCGTGAAATTCAAACACTACGTCGGCGTGTTGCGCGTGGGCGGTTTGACGATTGAAATATTGCCAAAAGCCGATAAAAATTCAAACGAAGACAAAAGCAAATGGCAAAAATTTTTGCTTCACATGTTGCGCACTGCCGGCACCGTGCGCACGGAAAGCATCAGCATGGCAAACCTTAATTTGCAGTCGGACAACTTGTTGGATTTGTATTTCGATTTGTTTCTGTCGGAAGTTGAAAATCTTTTGCACGACGGTTTAATCAAACGGTATCGGCGCGTGGCGGAAAATCTGCCGGTCTTGAAAGGCAAGCTGAATTTCGCGAAACAGATTTCTCAAAACTACGTGCATCAGGAACGTTTTTACACCGAGCACAGCACTTTTGACCTCGAACACGATTTGCATAAGATTCTGTATAAGGCACTTACGGTGTTGCAACACATGAATACGTCCGAAAGTCGCCGTAACCGAATTGCCGCGCTGAAAACTGATTTTCCGGAAATGCCCGACATTGTTCCGACCGAAGATTTGTTCGACAACCTGCGTTACACCCGCAAAACCGAAAAATACCGCAACGCCGCAAACATTGCTAAGCTCATTTTGCTGAACTATTCGCCCGATATTCGCACAGGCAGGTCGGATATATTGGCTATCTTGTTCGATATGAACCTGTTGTGGCAAGATTTCATTTATGCACTGTTGCGAAAAAATGCAAAAGATGATATGCGCGTTTTCAAAGATTCAACAAAGTTTTGGAAAAATCATTATCTTCTTCCGGATATTGTTATTGAAAAAGACAAAAAGACCTATATCATTGATACAAAATGGAAAAGCATCCGGTCTGAAAGCGATATTTCGATACAGGATATTCGACAAATATTTGCGTATAACGAATATTGGAACGCAGAAAAAGGGATTTTGCTGTATCCGAAAATCGGACAGACGGAAAGTTTTTCGGAAAAATTTGCACCGAATAAGGACGATTCAGTCAAAGAAAATCACGCACTCGGAATTTTTTATCTTGAAATATCGAACAAAAACGAAGGAATAAACGATTCTGTTACATCTGTCTTCAGATTTCTTGAAAAAACAGTTTTACAACATACATAACTTAACAACATCTAAATAAATTTGCACACCGAAGGCGAAGTATTAACTTTGCAGAAAATATATAACGTTTAAAAATTTTTGAAGATGGCGCAAAATTTTGGCGAAATCGTCCAAATCATCGGACCTGTCGTAGATGTCAGTTTTGAAAATACAGGCGGCAAACTGCCCGAAATATACGAAGCTCTTGAAATTAGAAGAGAAAACGGCGAAGTTCTGATTCTGGAAACAGAACAGCATATCGGCGAAAATACCGTGCGAACCGTAGCCATGGACTCCACCGACGGCATTGAGCGCGGCGTAAAAGTGCTTGCCACGGGCGCACCCATCAAAATGCCCGTGGGCGACCAAGTGCGCGGACGTTTGCTAAATGTCGTAGGCGATACCATAGACGGCTTGCCGATGTTGGACAAATCCGACGGTTACCCGATTCACAGTCCCGCACCGCTGTTCGAGGATTTAACGACTTCAACCGAAGTGCTTTACACCGGAATCAAAGTTGTAGATTTAATTGAACCTTACGCAAAAGGCGGTAAAATCGGATTGTTTGGCGGTGCAGGTGTAGGCAAAACCGTTCTGATTCAAGAACTTATTAACAATATCGCAAAAGGTTACGCGGGTACATCCGTGTTCGCCGGTGTAGGCGAGCGTACCCGCGAAGGTAACGACCTGATGCGCGAAATGGTAGAATCCGGACTTGTAAAATACGGACCCGAATTTATTGAATCGCTCCACCACGGCGGTTGGGACACCTCGCACGTGGACATGGAAAAAATGAAAGAATCTCAAGTTACCATGGTATTCGGTCAAATGAACGAACCTCCGGGAGCGCGCGCACGTGTAGCATTGTCGGGTTTGTCCATTGCAGAAAAATTCCGCGACGGCGACGGTAAAGGCAAGGGTAACGATATTTTATTCTTTATCGACAATATTTTCCGCTTCACGCAAGCCGGCTCGGAAGTATCCGCACTGCTCGGACGAATGCCGTCCGCTGTGGGTTACCAACCGACTTTGGCTTCCGAAATGGGCGGTATGCAAGAGCGTATCACTTCTACAAAAAATGGCTCAATCACTTCGGTACAAGCCGTTTATGTGCCTGCTGACGACTTGACTGACCCTGCGCCGGCAACGACATTCTCCCACTTGGATGCCACAACCGTTTTGAGTCGTAAACTTGCCGAACTCGGTATTTATCCTGCGGTCGATCCTTTGGATTCATCATCGCGTATTCTTTCGCCCGATGTTGTGGGCAAAGCGCATTACGAAACGGCTCAACGCGTTATCAATATTTTGCAACGTTACAAAGAATTGCAAGACATTATCGCCATTCTCGGTATGGACGAACTCTCGGAAGAAGACAAACAAACCGTCCACCGTGCTCGGCGCGTGCAACGTTTCCTGTCGCAACCCTTCTTTGTGGCAGAACAATTTACCGGTTTGAAAGGCGTTTTGGTTCCGATTGAAGAAACCATTAAAGGTTTTAACATGATAATTGACGGCAAAGTGGATAAATACCCCGAAGCCGCGTTCAACTTGGTCGGAACAATAGAAGATGCCATTGCAAAAGGCGAAAAATTGCTTAAAGAATCACAATCTTAACACGCAAAAACGGTAAGCTATGTATCTGGAAATTATCAGCCCTGAAAAAACGCTCTACGAAGGCGATGTACTTTCGGTCGTATTGCCCGGCACGGACGGCTCGTTCGGCGTTTTGAAGAACCACGCCGCCATGATATCGTCGCTTAAAGAAGGAAGTATAAAAATTATAGAAGCCGATAAGCGCGAAATTCAGTTTGAAATCAAAGGCGGTACCGCCGAAGTTCTTCAAAATAACATCATTGTACTTGCCGAGTAACGAAAAAACGTCTTGAAAAATAAGTATAATACAAAGCAGACCGAAAAGGCTGCTTTTTTTCTGAATTTTTCATGTAAAAATTTGGCTTTGAATTGAGAATAATTTTATATTTGCGAAAAAATTGATTTCAAAATATCATAAGTTTTTTACACTATGTCTGATTACACCACTAAACGAAATGAAAGCTGCGAACGTCCGGTTGCCGGATATCGCGGTGCCGAATCCATAGCAGATTCAACAAATTCGATTACCGCCGACAGTATTTTTGCATACTCATCGGAAGTTGTAAATCCAATTGTAATTCTCGGAACGTCCAAAGAAAGTCCGCAGTGTTCGCCTTCAAAAGCTGTGCATCCTGCAACAGTTGTCGAATGTAAAGTCAAAAAGGACGATGATGAGGACGATGATGAGGACGAAGATGACGACTACGAAGATGACGATGACGATGACATCGAAGATGACGATGACGACGACTACGAAGATGACGAAGACGACGACTACGAAGATGACGACTACGAAGATGACGAAGACGACGACTACGAAGATGACGAAGACGATGATGAGGACGACGATGACGATGATGATGACATCGAAGATGAAGAAGATGAAGAAGATGAAGACGATGAAGACGATGAAGACGACGAAGAATAGTAATCTTTTCTAACAGAAGCCCCGAGTTCTTTTGAACTCGGGGCTTCTGTTACGTGTAAATATTTGAAATTATGTAGGTTGTAGTCATTTTCTCAATCGAATGTATTGTCATTTAGTCGTCATTCAATGGTCAAAAAGTGGTCATTCAATTATTTTTGTAACTATTCAGCCGCTATAAACAACTGATTGATAATAACTTATAAATATAATTTTATTATATCATCAGTATAAAATTTAATAATTTATTTATAACAAATTGATTAACAATGAATTGAAATTTAGTTAAAATATATTAAAGTTTTATTGATTTTTATACAGTGTTGATAATCAAATGTTTAAAAAATAAAGAGTGGCTGAATAGTTACTTTGTTTTTAACTAATTGATTAACGATTAATTAAAAACAAGTTAAAATATGTTAAAGTTTAATGTGTTTTTATATCGTATTGATAATCAGCTGTTTAAAAAATCAAGAGTGGCTGAATAGTTACTTATTTTTTAATAGTTTCAATTGAAACTATTAAAAAACAACAGAATGACTACTTTTTGACCATTGAATGACTACTAAATGACAAAACATTCGATTGAAAAAATGACTACAACCTACATAAATTCAAATATTTACACGTTTTCTTACGAATGACTACTTAATGACTATTTTTGACTACTATATGACAATACTTTCGATTAGAAAAAAGAGTATAATTAACATAAAATCAAGAATTTATACGTTTTCTTACAGACACTGTTTAAAATCAATATTTTATTTTATTGACAAATGTTTTTCTGTAGTCATCGTATTTTTGGGTTTCATAAGCTTTGGCAGCAAAAAAGCTCAAAATTGTTTCCATCGGAGCGGGCGGAATAAAGCCGTGAATCTCCGTAATTTGTTGTCCTGCGGAGTTAATAAAAAGAAGAGTTGGCATTTGGTAACTTGTTTTCATATAAGCCTTTACAAACTCATGCGGCTGAAACTGTCCGCCGGGTTTGAACGTGTTTCCAAAAAATGTAACTGATTCCGTTGAAGCGGCATCAAATTTAACGGGAATAAAATTCGTATTCAACATATCTGCAATAATTTTACTGCGATAGTTTGTCGAATCCGCCACGCGGCACGACTGACACCAAGTTGTGTATGCACTCACAAAAATCGGCTTTCCTGTTTCTTTGCTCAGTTTTTCGGCTTGCGCAAAACTCTGCCATTTTACAACACCGGTGGAGTCCGGGCGCATATTTGCAGGAATTGCATCAATCACTTTTTTTTCATAATTTTTTCGGTAACTCATTTTAAAATAGCGGTCGAAATCTTCTAAGTTCACTGCGGTATTCAAATCTTCTGCAAAATAAACCAAAAACGGCTCCAATTCTGCCACGCCCATATATCCCGGAATTGGATAAAATTGCTTATTGCGTGCCATGTAAACAATTGTAGGAAAGGAATATCGCCCCGAAAGCAGATATTTTGCCAAGTCGTGCTTTGGTTTATTTGCACCGCCGGGGTTTGTGTAGGTTTTACCCTGAAACGTAATGGTATCAAAGGTTTCCGCATCAAAACGCACATTGTAAAAATTGTTATTCATAAAACCGGCAATGCCCGCATGTGCAAACGTGGTTTTCATCATGTGCGTGCACCAGCCGCACCATTCCGTGTAAACATCAATAAACAACGGACGCGGTTGAATGGCGAACAAACTGTCGGCTTGTTCCATCGTGTACCATTGCACGGGCGACGGCGCAACAAGCGTTTGTGCCGTAGATACTGTTGCAGATGTCAGCAAAACAGCAAACATCAAAATGAGTTTTTGAAAAAATTTCATGCTTAAAAGAATTATTTTTTGGAAACAAAGATAGAGTTTTTTTTAGAACGAAATTTGAATTAAAAAATTGATTTTTTAAACAAATATTGCTTCGATACAGATTTTTTTCATATTTTTCCCAAAAAAAATAGAAATGAAATCCGCTCAATTTTGTTACGATTATGCACGTCCGGCATTAAGCTCCGACATTGCAGTGTTCTTATGGAACGAACAGATAATTAGTATCTTACTCATAAAACGAAAACACGAACCTTATGCACACCATTGGGCACTTGCCGGCGGATTTGTAGAAGAAGGCGAATCTGCGTTGCAAGCTGCACATAGAGAATTACTCGAAGAAACCGGAGCTAAAAACGTGCCGCTCATTGAGTTTGGCTTAGCAAGCACACCCGGGCGCGACCCGCGCGGTTGGGTTGTTACCGATACATTTTTGGCACTGCTCACAACAGAGCAAATGCCCGAAACCGCCGCCGGCGACGATGCCGAACATACCGAATGGATTTCCGTAGAAGCCCTCCCAAAATTCGGTTTCGACCATGCCGATATTTTTAAACTTGCATTTAAAACGCTGAAAGATAAGCTGTTTCTTCAATTAAACGGCGAAGGTGTAAGTTTTCCGCATATCGACAATAAAATTTTGCACGATATTTTGACTTATGTGAAAACTACAGGCAAAGAACTCAGATTTTTCGGAGCATAAGCGTATGGTTTCAGTTCTGATTCCGGTTTATAATTACGATGTCTGCCCACTTGTTATTGCTTTGAATGAGCAACTTACAGCATTCAACGGCGCGGAACTGATTTTATGCGACGATGATTCCTTTCTCGAATTTCAAGAAAAAAATAAAGCATTATCGAAAGAATTTTCGCAAGTGAGATATTTGCAAAATTCGGAAAACAAAGGGCGTTCTGCCACGCGCAATCGCCTTGCCGACGCTGCTTGTAACGAAATTCTAATTTTTTTGGACAGCGACACCTTGCCTTGCTCTGCCGATTTTGTGCAAAACTACGTTTCTGCATTTTCGCCCGGCGCAGTTTTGTTTGGCGGAATTAAGTATTACGATAATCCGCCCGAAGATGCAAACAGCTATCTGCGATGGTTTTACGGTAAGCAGCGCGAGGAAATTTCGCCCGAAATACGTCAAACTCAAGGCAACAGACTGTTTATGACCGGAAATTTCTGTGTCGCAAAATCTGTTTTTAAAACAATTCGGTTCAACGAAAACCTGCGACAATACGGACACGAAGATACGCTCTTCGCGTTTGATTTAGCTCGAAATCAACACGTTGTAAAACATTTGGACAATCCGGCGTATCACATCGGGTTGGAAAGCAGTCAGTTGTTTTTGGAAAAAACGCTTGTTGCGGTAAAAAATTTGCATGTTATTTCCGAAATGGAAAATTATGCAGAAATACTTGATTCTGTGCGACTTTGGCGAGTTTATCGGAAGTTAAAAATTTTCAGACCTATTTTCAAACTGATGTTTTTCTTGACAAAACATTTTTTTGAAAAAAATTTATCAGGAACAAAACCAAAACTGCTCTATTTCGATTTGTATAAACTTTTCGCACTTGCAGAGCGGTGTTTGTAGAAAAACGCTTAAATATTTGATTTCAAGTAGATTATAGCGTTTTTTTTTAAACAAATGTATTGTCATTCAGTTGTCATTCAATAGTCAAGAAGTTGTCATTTATAAGTTCACACGTAAATGAGTTTTTAGCCGCTAAACTGTTCTACAAGTATTTGAATATCAAAACTAAGGAACGAATTGTAAATAAAAAAACCGTCGGTTAAAGACGGCTTTTGTTGAATTTTCTTATTTCAAAATTGAAACAGAAATGTGATGTTGCGGACACGGAACGATGCCGGGTTTGTTGGATTTACAACTGCTGAGCATGGCTACGCTGAACAATGCAACAGCGGCAATAACAAAAATTTTTCGTTTCATAATTCTATAATTTAAGATAATATCGACATGATAATTTCGTGCCGGAATGCAAATATTCTAAAAAAAAATGCACATAGTCAATAAAAGAGACAAAATTTGTGTAATAATTCCAAAAAAAAATCGCATTCCGAAAAAGTTTGGCTATTTATTTTTTCGACTAAAATTAAAGTCTGGGTTATTCTGATACTAAACCGCGATCAAGATTGTTATTTTGACGATACTTTGTCCTATCGGACGAAAGCATGTCAAATAAGACTTTCCATCGTCCGATAGGACATGGAAACGTCAGTCTTTTTTGTCATTTTGATAGCGGTTTAGTATAATTGTATTAATTATAAAAAATCAATAATTACGAACGATTTTGGCGTAAAAAAACTATTTT
>DYSM01000493.1 GCA_020718265.1 Draconibacterium orientale
ATTCAATGGTCAAAAAGTAGTCATTCATTGTTTTTTTTAGTTTCAATCGAATTTCCAATAACATTCAAACTGAAATTTTGTTATATTTAAAAATAGTTCAACAAGTTATCAGTTTTCTTAGTCCGATTGTTTAGATAAGTCAAATACAATCTTAAACACGAAACGTGCGTTTTATAGCATTCGGCATTGTTTTTGGACTTTTGCAATGTAATTCGCATCTTGAAAAAAGTAAATCTATTGAACCGAATAAAAATTATTACAATATTGATTTGTAATATGTTGATTTTCAATATTTCATAATCTGTTGTCTGTAATCTGTTGTCTGTAATCTATTGTCTGTAATCTATTGTCTTAAATCTAATATAAGTATGAAACAAAAATCTATTTTCCTTATCGCCATGTTGTTCGCTAACAGCATGTTGTTTTCGCAAAACATCAAAAACGGCAGAGCCGCAAGCTCAATGCCCGGCAGTCCGCTAAAAATAGAACGCATTAAGTTGGAAAAGCCTGTATATCTGACCGACAGAACCCGAGACACAAAAGCGGGCGTTCATTTTTTTACCGGACACGTTGCCATAGGCGATAACGTGAACAGCACCGAAGATTTAAACATGCGCACTTTGATGCTCAAAGAACCCGACATCCGCATTCGGTTTGAAGATACGGACGGCTCCGCAAGCGGATATTCATACACAGATTGGCAAATTCAAATCAACTCCGAAGCTGTGAACGGCGACAATTTCTTTGCAATTTTGGATGAAACCTACGGCGAATCGCCTTTCAAAATCATGGGCGGTGCGTTTGAAAATTCCGTCTTTATTTCCGATAACGGAAACGTAGGCATCGGTAGCAACAACCCGCAAACGAAATTGCATGTAGAAACAGACGATTCGCCAACGTTGAGCCTGAATCAGAACAACTTAGGCGGCTGGGCGGCATACAGTTGGGATATCGGCGGCAATGACGAAAACTTTTTTATCCGCGATGTAAACAACGCCAACGCTTTGCCTTTCAGAATAATACCCGGCGCACCTACAAACTCGTTGTATGTAAATTCGGGCGGCTATATCGGCATGGGCACAAATGCGCCGTTTGAAAAATTGCATGTCGAAGGAAGTTTGTTTGTAAGCGAAGCGTTGAAACTCAATGCCTTATCGAGCGCACCGAGCGGCGCTGTTATCGGCGATGTGTATATGGATGCCAACACAAAATTGTTGAAATACTACAACGGCACGCAATGGATTGCGGCTTCGGCAGTAAGCCAAACACTCAGTTTAAGCTCCAACAATTTGAGTATCAGCAACGGTAACAGCGTAAACCTGAGCGCGTATCTGGATAATACCGACGATCAAAATCTGACTTCTGCCACATTGACAGGCACGGTTTTGAAAATACAAATCGAAAACGGCACTTCGGTTTCGGTAAATCTTCAGCCGTTGATTTCAAATTTAGAAAACCGCGTGGCAGCATTGGAGGCACAATTGGGACGTGAAAACGTAAGTTATACCAATGCAAAATTGTTCCAAAACGTGCCGAATCCGTACACACAAAGCACAAGTATTGCGTATTTTATACCGGAGGAAGTCGGCGAAGCATACATCCAAATCACCGATATTCAAGGACGCATCGTAAATGAAATTCAGATTACCGAACGCGGCAGCGGTATGATAGAACTCTCTGAAAATCAGACCGGCACCGGCACGTTTTTCTACAATCTGATTCTTGATAACGAGAAATTAGATTCAAAAATAATGATTAAAATGGATTAAGCTGATGTGATGATGTGATAATGAGTTAATTTGAAAATGTGATGATTTGAAAATGTGATAAT
>DYSM01000087.1 GCA_020718265.1 Draconibacterium orientale
CTTCGTAAAGTAGAATTAGAAATTATGTAGAAATTCGATTGAAACTAAAAAAAACAATAAATGACTACTTTTTGACTATCGAATGACTACTGAATGACAATACATTCATTAAAAAAAACTGCTATAATCTACATGGAATCAAATATCTACACATTTTTTTACAAACACGATGCCGGTAAGAATCGCATTTGAATCTTTTGCAGTGAAATTGAGAGACGTGTACCTCACGTTTCTACGGTTTTACCGACATCAGAACGGATAGCCGATGCCGATGTTGAATGCCCAATCGTCGTATTTCATGGCGCGTTGCAAATGCACCCAGCGACGTTCGGGCGGCGCGGCGGGGTCGCGTAGTTTCAGCCCGATATCGAGGCGCAGGATGAAAAAATCAAAGTCGAACCGAAAACCTACGCCGGTTCCGACGGCAATTTCATTGTAAAAATTATTGAATTTGAATTGCGCGCCCGTGCGGTCATCGGCTTCGTTTATCGCCCAAATATTTCCGGCATCCACGAACACCGCACCTTCGAGCATCCAAAATATTTTTTGACGATATTCAAGATTAAATTCCGCTTTTATGTCTGCCGTTTGGTTCGGAAACACATCAATATACACGGGCAAGTAATACGAGCCGGGGCCGAGCGTGCGCACTTGCCAAGCTCGAATGCCGTTTGCGCCGCCGGTAAAATATTTTTCGCCGAAAGGCACAACTTTCAGATTTCCATACGGATACACTGCGCCAAGAAAACTGCGAAATACAAGTTTGTTGTTCTTGCCTGTTTTGCGGTAATATCTGAAATCGACATCAAGTTTTGTAAATTGCGCAAAACTGTTTTCGCCGATACGGTAATTGCCGTCCGTTTTGGGTTGTCCTGTCAGTGCCATCGCGCCGTAAAGCGAATTTCCGGCAATTTTTCCGTTAATTCTTAAATAAATTTGATTTCGATTATTCGATTTGCTATTTCCTTGATAAGCAATCGTATAAGCCGACCCGAGAATAAGGTGGTCTTCGTAACTTTCGTAGAGTTTGTAGCGATTGATGTAGCTCAAAAAATCTTCCGACGGGTTACGCAATTGCACCAAATCGAACAGCACGGGGCGAAACGTGTGGCGCACTTCGGGCGAGGTGTTCCAAAAATATCCGAACGATAAGCCTGCCACTTGGCGTTTGTAATCCGGGCGAGCCAAAATATTTATGTTGGTGTTGAACACCGTTTTCGGATTGTTTTTCTTGATAAACTTTGTTAAATCGCCGGGTACGAACAAGCGCGGAAATTCCAAAGAAACATCGGCTCCGATTTCATAACTGTTGAAAAACGGCAGGTCGGAATTTGCTTCGTCGGTGCTTGTTGTGCCGTCGGTGTTTACTTTTCGTTCCAACGCGCCTTTGATGCGGATGTCCAAAAGTTCGGCATTTTTGAAAATATTTTTATGTGCATAAATAATGTTTCCCGCCGCGCCGATGTCGCCCGAAGTGTTCGTCGCTTCAAGTTCGGATGTGAACGATTGTCGCTCATTTTGAGACAGTTTGATGTTACAATCCAAATATCCGAAAATGGTATCGGGGCACACGTTCGCGGGAATTTCTTCAAAATCTATATTTGCAATTTTGATAATTTTCATTGCCGACAGATATTTGTAAGTCGCTTTGACATCGGAACTTTGGTAGAGCGAATCGGAAAAAATGTAAATACCTTTTACAATTGTCGCCGGCTTCAGTTCTTCGGGCGTATTGCTGAGAAAGCGAAACGTGTTGCCTTTTTCCGTGCCGAGCACGAACGTATCCATGGACGCGGTGTAATTTTCCGTGTCGGACAGGGCCGCTTTCGGGTCGTAATCGGGGTAGATGTTTACATTTCGGATTTTGAAGGCTTTGTGCGTTGTAAGTTTATTATTTTCAATAGGTTGCTTAATTATCATGCGGATATTTGCAGAATGATTTCCGCCCAAAGTATCTATGGAATAAAAAATGTAATCCTTTGAAAATTTGTAATATCCGATATTTCTTAGATTGTCGTAAATGCGTTGGCGTTCACTCTCGAGCAAGCTGACATCAAGCAATGCGTCTTTTTTCAGAAGTGTATTTTTTACCAAGGTCGGATTTTTTTTCACAAACAAGGTGTCGGTGCTTTCGGGCACAAACGAACGGATTTTGTAGGGTTCGTTCGGATAAACCGTGTAGATGACTTCGCGTTTTTTTCTGCCTGCCGGTTCTGTTTTTGTGCGAACTTTGCGGGTGTAATAGCCTTTGTTTTTCAAAAAGATGTTGATTTGTCGCTCGTTACGAAAAATATCGTTTTGTTTAAATTTGACAGGTTCTTCGCCTGCTTTGCGCGTCCAGTGCAATTTATTACAATCTTTAGCTTCGGCTTCATCGCGTTTGAATTGGAATTTTTTGAGCTTTTTGTCAATTTTCTTGAAATCAGAACTGCCTTTTTCAAACTTATCTCGTTCTTCCTTTAAATCTTTAAGTCGCGCATCGTACTCATTGGTTTTCAATTCTTTCTTGCATTGCGCTTTATATGTTTTTTTGTAATTCTGAGCACTGTTGATAACTAAATCCTGATTTGTAACCGAAGTTTTTGTATTCAGCCATTTTGTAAGTACCCGAATTTTGATGTCAAGTTCCTCAATATCTTCTAAATGCGCTTTGTATTTCCTGTAATTGTTGCGGTATTTGTCTGTTTTGTCTTCGAGTTTCTTTTTATCTTCAATAAGATTTTCCTTCTTGCGTTCGTATTTTTTTTTGGCGCGTTCGAGCGATTTGTCGCTGCGCATGTTGTAAATGCGCGTGCCGAAGCGCATGAAAAACAGCTTAGAGTTCGGCACAGGACGCAGGAGATAAAGCAAATCGCTTTCGGAAAAATCGTATTTTATCAAGTCGTTTTCGTTTGAAATTACAACTTTATTTGCCGTGAGCAAATATTCGTCTTCGGTCAAATATTTTGTCGGACTACAGGCGGACATCCATACGGAAAGTCCGAGTAAAAGCGGGAAAAATCGGAGTAAAGGTTTCATTTTCAATTCATAAATGTTCCGGAACTTATTTCAACAGTTCCAACATATCATTTTCTAAACTTGTTTTTGGCGACTCAATAATTCGTCCGATTTCCACACCGTTGCTCGAAAAAATGAATGTCGGCACGCGGTCGGCAGTTACCGTGGTGTCGGGTCCGGATTGTTTGCTTTTGTTGAGGGCGAACATTTTAATTTTGTCCTGTCTGTAATTTGTTTGGTCTAGAATTTTATAAAAACGGGGCACTTCACGGCGCGAATCGGAGCACCAAGTTGCCAAAACGATGGTTATTTCGGTTTCGTATAATTTGCTCTTACTCAGTGCTTCAACTATTTTTTCGTCGGGCATGTATTGCATATATTCGTCCTGAAACCACGTTTTGAATTGACGTTTTTCAAAACCGTCGCGTGTGCATTCGCCGAGTAATATTTTTTGGTCAATTGTCTTGTCTTTCGCAACTACATTGAGTTTTTTTGTATTTCCGCAGGCGGAAAAAAGGGCTGAAAATATCATAAGAATCAAAAATTTACGCATGTTTTGATGTTTTAAAATGTATTTTGATAATTTTCGGCTAAAATATGTATATTTACGCAATGATTGCTTACAAAAAAACAGAAATATGAGTACTTCCAAAAAAACAGCCATTGTGCTCTCCGGCTGCGGCGTGTTCGACGGTGCGGAAATTCACGAAGCCACCTTTACCATGTATGCCGTTATGAAACTCGGCGGAACTTATGATGTTTATGCTCCTGATATTGCTCAATATCACGTCATTAACCACCTCTCTGGCGATGTTGTTCCGGAAACTCGAAATGTTCTCGTGGAATCAGCTCGGATTTCGCGTGGTAAAATACAGAATATCAGCAATTTAGATATGCGATACTACGATGCCCTGATGTTTCCGGGTGGTTTCGGTGTTGCCAAAAATTTATCGAATTTAGCCTTTCGCGGTGCCGATTGTTCCGTAAATTCAGATGTAGAACGCGTTATACGACAAGCGGTTACGCTTAAGAAACCTATCGGTGCATTGTGCATTTCGCCGGCAATGGTTTCACGTGTCGTCACGGGTGCGGAAGTTACCGTAGGGCAAGATGAATATACAGCGCAACAAATTACCAAAATGGGCGGAAAACACACGAACACAAATCACGGTGAAGTTGTTATAGATAAAAAATTCAAGTTAGCTACAACACCTTGTTACATGCTGGAAGCTAACATTTTAAATATCGCCGACGGCGCGATGAATGTTACCGAAGCGGTATTTTCTATGATAGAATAATTTACTTCGCAGTCAAGTAAGGTTTCAGTTTATCGAATGTGATTTGCGACAGAATTTTCTTCTCTCGCAATATGTTTATGTTCGTAAAATTGCCGTGCTTATCCCGAAATTCAATAATGTCTTTCGCGTTGTGAATCTCCAAATACGGGTGCGCTGCAAGTTCTTTTTCATCGGCAAAATTTATGCGAATTTGTTTCAATTCAACTTTCCCGACTATGATATTGTCTGAAACTCTTTCGTAATATTCTACTTTAACTCCATAAACATCAAGCAATTGCTCTTTGCTGTGGAATCCGCCGATATCATTACGGAATTTTGCAATTTTTACGCCGTTGTATTTCCAAAATCCGCCCAATGCGACAAACTCCTCAGCCGATAACGTATTGATGTCCACCATTTTGCGTTCCGGAGATTCTTCTGTTTTTGGCGTGGAGTTTTCCTTTTTGTCATCTGTTTTCGGAATTTGGATATAATCTTTAACGCGCTCATACTGTGTTTCTTTGATGCCGTATATCTTTTGCAAATCTTCCGGTTTGCGAAATTTTCCGCCTTTGTTCAAATAGTTGCGAATCGTGCCGGTTTGTTTCTCTGTAAATCCGAGTTTGAGCCATTCGGAGTCAGAAATGTCATTCGGATTGAACGGAAACACTTCAAAATCATCCGGTATGTCGCCCGATTTCTTTGGCTTTTTGCCGTAGTCATAATTTTTGTTGAAATGCTCGTAATCTGTTGAAGCATAATTGGTTTTGTCGGGCAAATCAATATAAGGTTTAAGTATATCAAACTGTTTTGTGCGGATGCCGTACATTTTTCGGAAATCGTCTTTGTCGTAAAATTTTCCGCCTTTGGTGAGATAGTTTTTGATGGTCGAAATTTGTTTGTCCGTCAGTCCAAGTTTCAGCCAATCCGCATCGGACGTGGTGTTTGGGTTAAATTTGAACAAAGTCAGCGAGTCGTAACGTTCAATAATGTATTTGTCCAGACGGTTCACGTAAGTTTCGCCTTCACGCGCCTTGAGCGAGGCTTGAAAAGAATCTATTTCTTGCTCAAATTTCGAGAAATCAACGTTTTGGTTACGTGCTTTAAAATCCGTTGCAAGGTTTACAATAATCACTAACACAATGATTATCAATAAAACAATGATGCCGCGTTTTTCGCCTCTTGAAAATGTAAGTAATTCTTTTAGTTCTTCTTTTCTCGACATAGTTTTAAATTTCTTTCTGTTTTGTTTGTTTTTTCAACGCCTTTATTTCGTTCTTATACGCTTTTAAATCCTGCTTAACTTCAGGCGCAAGTATCAGTAAACCAAGTATATTGGGGAATGCCATGCTCAGAATCATAAAATCGGAAAAATCTACAACCGCACCTAAGCTCGATGATGAACCGACTACGATAAAACTCAAAAAGAACACGTAATATACAAATGTGCTGAGATACATGTTTTTAGTGATTTTTTTGTATTTGAAAAAGCGTTCAAACAAGTAGCGGAAACCGTTCAAACCGTAGTATGACCACGAAATCATGGTTGAAAATGCAAATAAGAATATGGCAACCGTGAGCAACCACGTAAACCAAGGAAAAATGGACTCAAAAGCTACCGAAGTCAATTCCGCGCCGCTTTTACCTGCGGCAACTGCCGGGTCGTAAAAGCCTGTGAATATGAGTACTAAGGCTGTGATGGTGCAAATAATTACCGTGTCGATAAACGGTTCTAAGAGTGCAACAATGCCTTCGCTGACAGGTTTTTCGGTTTTTACGGCGGAGTGCGCGATGGATGCCGAGCCTACGCCCGCTTCGTTCGAGAACGCTGCGCGCTGAAATCCGACAATCATAATGCCGATGAATCCGCCTTTTACGGCTGCAGCGTTGAATGCGCCGTCGAATATCAATCGAACGGCTTCTCCTGCAAATTCAATGTGCATTCCGATGATAATCAAAGCTGTGCCAACGTATAAAATTGCCATTATCGGAACGAGTTTGTCCGTAACGCGTGCAATACTTTTTATGCCGCCGACAATGACAATGCCCGTGAGTGCCGCCAAAATAATTCCGAACACAGCACCATACCCCTCAATTCCCGGAATAATATCTCTAAATTGAACTGCAAATTGTGCAAAAGCTTGGTTTGCCTGAAACATATTTCCGCCGCCGAACGAGCCGCCGATAACCAAAAATGCGAATAAAACCGCAAGCACTTTCCCGAGTTTGCCGAGATTTTTTCGTTTCAAACCTTCGCTCAAATAATACATCGGTCCGCCCGAGACTACGCCGTTTTCGTCTATTTTTCTGTATTTTACACCCAAAGTTACCTCCGTAAATTTTGAAGCCATGCCAAGTAAGCCGGCAAGAATTATCCAAAACGTTGCGCCCGGACCGCCGATTGAAATTGCAATCGCAACTCCGGCAATGTTCCCTAAACCAACCGTGCCGGACAAAGCTGCGGTAAGTGCTTGAAAATGTGAAACTTCTCCTGCGTGTGCAGGGTCATCGTATTTTCCGCGAATAAGCTGTATCGCGTGTCCGAACTCGCGAAAGTTGATAAATCGCATTTTTATTGTAAAATAAACAGCTCCGAAGATGAGCCAAATCACAACAAACGGAATCCGCATCATTTTCGGGTCGCCGTTCGCGTGGGTGAGCACGGTTCCGTTTGAATCCGTGATTATCGGGTCGTAAAGTTGCAAGGCTGCAAAAATATCATACATTATAAAGGTGCCGATGGCATCCACAATCGGCACAAAAAACGAATTTATTTTTTCATCGGCTGAGGTTGCGGGAATTTCAAAACGTGTTTCTGCTTTTGTGCCCGATGCATCCGTAACTACAAGCGTGTGCGTGCTGCCTTCCGTAAGTCCGGTCGATGTTTCGGATGTAAGCGGCGTACTTTGATTCGACCAATGAAATTTGTAAGGCACAGTTCCACCCTTAACCACAGCCGTTGCCGCGCCGTCGTTTATAACTTTTGATTTGTTCTGAATATCAACACTCACAGACAGTTGTGCATACACAGTGCTTAGTTGCACAAATCCAAAAAAGGCAATTAGAAGGTATTTCATCTGTGATAATTTGATAATGTGTTGATTTGCTAATTTGTTAATATTTTTAAATACAATACGTCGTTACTCTTCACTAATTTTTTCATTGTAGAAACTTTAACGGCGCATGAATGTTTCAAGTTTGATAACGTTAAAACAACCTATACTTATACCGTAACACCGAAGTTCAAAACGTCTAATTCTTAATTCCTTATTTTTAATTCTAAATTTAATTTGCAAACATTTTCAGAATCTGCCCGAGTTTTTCCTTTATGTTTTTACGTTCGATAATCATATCCAAGAAACCATGTTCGAGCACAAATTCCGAGCGTTGGAAGCCTTCGGGCAAATCGTGTCCTACGGTGTCGCGAATCACGCGCGGACCGGCAAAACCTATGAGCGCGCCGGGTTCGGCTACGTTCAAATCGCCGAGCATGGCGTAAGATGCTGTGGTTCCGCCGGTTGTCGGGTCCAAACAAAACGAGATGTAAGGTATTTTTGCCATCGAAAGTTGGTTGAGTTTTGCCGACGCTTTTGCCAATTGCATGAGCGAAATGGCAGCTTCCATCATGCGCGCTCCGCCGGACTTGGACATTATCATAAGCGGAATGCGGTATTTCATGCAATAATCTGCGGCACGTGTAATCTTTTCGCCCACAACCGCGCCCATCGAGCCGCCGATGAACTCGAAATTCATGGCTGCAACAACCAACGGAAAACCGTTTATTTTGCCCACGCCCGTGGTCATGGCATCTTTCAAGCCGGTTTTTTTCATCGTTTTAACAATACGGTCTTTGTAAGGCTGTGTATCTGTAAATGCCAACGGGTCAGCCGAATAGATATTTGCATCCAATTCGGTATAGTCGTTGTTGTCAAACATGATTTCGAAGTATTTTTTGGTCGAAATCCTGTCGTGATGTCCGCATTTGGGGCAAACATTTAGGTTTGCCTCGTGGTCGTCCGTCGGCATAATTTCACGACATTGGGGACATTTGTACCACAAACCGTCTTTTACTTCTTTTTTGTCTTTGGTTTCGGTAACGATACCTTTTTCGGTTCTGCTGAACCAGCCTGATTTATCGGGAGACATATTTTCCATGACTTTCTGTTTGTTCGATTTGTGTGAACAGTTTTTGCTGCTCAATTTCTGTTTCGACAAAAATAGAAAATAATCTGAATCGAAAACAATTTCTGTATTTTTTTTCGGACACGTTAATTACTTACGCCGAACTTAGAAAAATACAACTCAAGTTCGGACTAACTTAGTAAGAATAAACATAAAAATTTGATTTTATGTAGATTATAGTCGTTTTTCAGTTCGAATATTTTGTCATTCAGAGGTCTTTTCATAGTCATAAAGTAGTCATTAGTCGTTTTTTAGTTTTGATTGAATTTCTCCTGAGTTTCAATCGAAACTGAATAAAAAAACAGAGAACGACTATTTTTGACTACTGTCTTGAAGACTCTAAACGAAACTGATATTTTTTTCCATCGAATGTTTTGGTATCCACTCAAAAAAGTATGGTATTTTAATTTTTTTCGAGTTGAATTTTTTGTAAAATTAAGTCTGCAAGGCTAACTTCATTTTTTTTGTTTGTCACAAGTTCTTTGACATAGTCAAATACATTTATTCCGAGCTGTATTGCTGTTTGCGTAATTGTTAAAAAAGCATCTTTGGCAATTGTTCCTTTGGGTACAATTGTGTGTAAAGAAATATCGTATCCACTCAAAAAAGTATGGTAAAATTATATCTTCCTAAATATCAACAAATTAAAACGGGTTAATTTTTATAAAATCATACAAAAAATAGCATATTTTACTAAAAAATGGCTTGTTTTAGCTCTTTTTTAGATAAAAAACAAGATTTTGACAATTTATAACGTTGTAACTATCTGATTATCAATTACCATACTTTTTTGAGTGGATACTTTTCTTACAAACACTACTTATTCTCCTTCAAATACGCATCCCAAGGTGTTGTTTTATGGCTGTTTTCGCCGTAATATTTCAAAAGTAAAAGCATTTCACGTGGCGTTAAAAATTTCTGAACGCGGTCGAGCACATTCCCGTTTTCGTCCAAAATGAGCAGAGCCGGAAATTGCATTTTGCCTTCGAGCGCCGCAATCGGCAACTGATGATATTTATGCGGCTGATTTTCATTGATATACGTTACACCTTTAATCTTAAGTGTATCTTGCGAATAAGCATCAATATTTACCGGATAATACATTTTGTTCAAATATTCGGCAACCGATTTTTCGTTGTACACCTGCGTGCGCATCACGGTTTCGGAAATAAAATTGCGGTTATAAAAGGTCAGTAACGTTTTGCGCGGCGCGGTTTTGTAGAGTTCGGTGGCTTCGTCGAGTGTTTTCCAGCGTATCGTGAGCCGAGTTACAACTTGTTGCTGCCCCGGCGGAAATGCCTTCTCGTGTAACTTTTTCCAATGCTCATACGCAATCCATTTGTCCACATCTTCGGCATAAAAAATTAAAGGGCGAAAAATGTCATCGCGCGATTGGTAGCCAAAAAACGGCTGCCCCTTCGCCCGCCGACTGAACATGACAATTGCCGGCAATGAATCGTTCCCGTTCGTGAGCATCTGTGCAAGGTTGTGAATGTTGCCCGACGTATTGGTGTAAGCATTTTCGTCAAAAAATTTCACGATTTCCTTGGAATGCACATCGAATTTCACCGGATAAAACAAAATATTGACGTAATTTGCCACCTCCGGGTTGGAAAACGTAGTGCGTTCCTGCACGCGACACGAGTCGTTTTTATCGGCATAAAGATACAACAGGACAGGTTTTTGCACGCGCGCAAAACGCGGCGCAACGCTGTCCATCGGAATCCATTTCACAGAATCGCGCACGGATTGAGCTGCTAAAAAGCCGTGAAACAGAACGAATATTGAAACAAATAATCCTCTCATTGTGGTAAAAAAATTCTCAGAATATTTTCAATAAATGAGTTCAGTATAAAAA
The DNA here is from genome assembly GCA_020718265.1 of Draconibacterium orientale. Taxonomy (GTDB): domain Bacteria; phylum Bacteroidota; class Bacteroidia; order Bacteroidales; family JAADGE01; genus DYOJ01. The sequence continues at coordinate 10,315 of DYSM01000087.1, forward strand.
GTCATAAAGTTGAAAGTTTGTAAAGTTAAAT
>DYSM01000494.1 GCA_020718265.1 Draconibacterium orientale
TGGAAAACTGACTATAACCTACATAATTTCAAACATTTACACGTTTTATTACAAACACTAATTATAAAAAAAACTCATCCGATATACGTTTGAGGGTTTTTGATATGGTATTGTGAACGTATTTTAGCCTTCGTTGTACACGCCCATGGCTATATATTTTTCCATGCGAAGATTCATTCGCTCAACGGGTTCTATCGTTTTGAGTTCGGCAACATTGCGGATAATGGCTTCTTTTACAACTGCAAACGCTTCATGCGGATTGGTATGTGCGCCGCCGAGCGGTTCTTTAATAATTTCGTCAATTAATTTCAGCCCCAACATATCATCAGCCGTGAGTTTGAGGGCTTCGGCGGCTTGCTGTTTGTAATCCCAACTGCGCCACAGGATAGACGAGCACGACTCCGGCGAAATAACTGAATACCACGTATTTTCCATCATCAAAACGCGGTCGCCAACGCCGATACCGAGTGCGCCGCCGGATGCACCTTCGCCGATAATGACCACAAGCACAGGCACTTTGAGGTTGAGCATTTCGTAAATATTTCGGGCAATCGCTTCGCCTTGTCCGCGCTCTTCGGCTTCCAAACCCGGAAATGCGCCGGGTGTGTCGATGAATGTTACAATCGGTTTATTGAACTTTTCCGCTAATTTCATCAATCTCAATGCTTTACGATAGCCTTCGGGATTTGCCATACCAAAGTTACGATATTTTCGCATCTTGGTATTTTCGCCTTTTTGTTGTCCGATAAGCATATACGTTTCGCCGTTTATGCTTCCGAAACCGCCGACCATCGCTTTGTCGTCGCGCACATTGCGGTCGCCGTGCAACTCTGCAAAATCGCCGTCGGTTATGGCGTTTATGTAGCGCAACGTGTATGGGCGTTCGGGGTGGCGCGATACTTGCACGCGTTGCCAAGGCGTAAGATTCGCATATATTTCGCGACGTTTTTCTCGGATGCGTGTTTCGAGTTCCGCAATAGTTGCACTCATGTCCACATCGGCTTGTTCGCCTATTTCGACAGCCTTTTCCAATTGTTCTTGGAGTTTGGCAACGGGTTCTTCAAATTCTAATAAAATCATATCGGTTCCGTATCTAAATTTTCAGACGGCTAAAATATAAATTTTGTGTAAATAATGTACGTCCGGAGACTATTTTTCTTTGATTTTTCAAAGGACTTTGTTTTCAAAACGGCATTTTTACAATAACAACAACAGTGTGAGTTGTTATGCCGCATTCAAGCTACAAATTCATTGTTGAGTTCAGTATAAAAAGTCATAAAGTGAAAGTTTGTAAAGTTAAATTACGGATAATAAGCAATTTACTTAAATTATAAAATATTTTCAAAAACACTGATAATCAAGCATATAGATTGTATAGCTAAAATAAAACAGGCTTTTTAGACCGGACTCATTGTTTGTAAGAAAACTCATAAACATTGAACCCGAATTATTCACAAGTTTGCATAAATAATTGATTTACTTTGTGTTACTTTGTGAAAATACTTTGTGAAACTTTGTGCAACAAAATTTGATAACACAAAGTTACTCAAAGGATTGCACAAAGTTTCTCAAAGTTTATGAATAATTCAGGTGAATAGCTTTAAGATATAGCGAAATGCCGTTCGGGATGTTTTTTTAGAAATTCTGTTGAAAAGAAATCGTGTAAATATTTGATTTCATGTAGATTATAGCTGTTTTTTCAATTGAATGACTACTAAATGACAAAACATTCGATTGAAAAAATGACTACAACCTACATAAATTCAAATATTTACACGATTTCTTACAAACACGGTCTAACGTCTTCCTAAAAATACAAATCG
>DYSM01000495.1 GCA_020718265.1 Draconibacterium orientale
AATCAAGCATATAGATTGTTTAGTTAAAATAAAACAGGCTTTTTAGACCGGACTCATTGAAACTATTAAAAAACAAAGAAAGACTACTTTTTGACCATTGAATGACTACTAAATGACAAAACATTCGATTGAAAATAAAGCTATAATTTACACATATTCAATTATTTATACGTTTTCTTACAAACACGATATATGATTTGGATGCTTTTTTTTGACAAGTTCGCAGAAAATACTTAATTTCGGACTTTCAAAAAAAATCTTAAAAAAGATGAATTACGACGCTTCAAGAACCAAAATTATTGCCACCATCGGTCCGGCATGTTCAAATAAAGAAATTCTCCGAAAAATGTTTGAAGCCGGCGTGGATGTATGCCGCCTCAATTTTTCGCACGGCAAACACGAAGACCACCTACACGTGATAAATACTGTTCGCGAACTTAACGCGGAACTCGGATTGGACGTGGCTTTGCTTGCCGATTTGCAAGGTCCGAAAATTCGCACCGGCGAAATGCAGGACGGCGGAGTTATCGTTGAAAACGGAGCAGAAATTATTTTTACGACATCACCTTGTGTCGGAACATCGGAAAAAGTTTTTATAAACTACGAAGATTTTGCGCGCGATGTGAATCCCGGAAACGCAATCTTGGTGGACGACGGCAAGCTCAAATTTGAAGTTATAGACACCAACAGAACAGATACTGTGCGCATGCGCGTGGTGTACGGCGGCGAGTTGAAATCGCGCAAAGGCGTGAATCTGCCCGACACTCTGGTTTCCTTACCGAGTTTGACCGAAAAAGATATTGAAGATGCAACCTTCGCATTGGAACACGATGTGGATTGGCTGGCGTTATCATTCGTTCGTGCGGCAAGCGATGTCATTGAGTTAAAGCAACTTATCAAACGTAAAAAGAAAAACACGTATGTGATTGCCAAAATTGAAAAACCTCAGGCAATTGCAAATTTGGATGAAATTATCAAAGAAGCAAATGCCATTATGGTTGCCCGCGGCGACTTAGGGGTGGAACTTGACTTTGATAAAGTGCCTTTGTTGCAAAAAATGATTGTGCAAAAATGCCTCAACTCCGCTGTGCCTGTGATTGTTGCCACGCAAATGATGGAAAGTATGGTTGAGAACTTCCGCCCCACCCGCGCCGAAGCCACCGATGTTGCAAATGCCGTAATCGACGGCGTGGACACCGTCATGCTCAGCGGCGAAACCTCTGTTGGAAAATATCCGATTGGTTCCATCGAAAACATGCACAAAATAATACAGCATACCGAACTTTTCGGCTACAAATACAACCGAGGCGTACCGCCTGCACCCGAAAGTCCGCGATTTGTGCGTGATAACATCTGTTTCAGCGCGGCAAATATGGCAGAACGCATTGGAGCTAAGGCTATTGTAACCTTTACCGACGGCGGAAATACCGCGCTCACAATTTCGGGTTATCGTCCCAAGGCTGACATTTATGCGTTTACGGAACACAAACATTTGCTCAGTATTTTGTCGCTTCTTTGGGGCGTTCGTGCATTTTATTTTGACAAAAAAGCTGAAACAATGAACGAGGCAATCGAAATGAGCATTCAGGTTTTGAAAGAGAAAGGTTTGCTTCGCGCAGGCGATTACGTCATTCATGTGGGCAGTATGCCGCGCAAAATTACGGACAAAACAAACACCCTTAAAGTAACTCAGGTCGAATAATTAAATTGTCATAAAGTGGTCATTAATTGTCATAAAGTAGTCATAAATGATATTTTGTTATTAATTTTTGAACTCATATAGCAAAAAAACAGGGTCGGCAAATGACTCCGACCCT
>DYSM01000088.1 GCA_020718265.1 Draconibacterium orientale
TATATTATACAACGCCGATTGGTTTGGTTTTGATTCTGACCGGCGTTTTTTTTAACAAAATCGGCTCTCGAAAAAAGTAAATTTCAGTCTGAAAACTGTCAAGTTTTTCTAATCCGAAAAAAGTCTGTATTTTTGGGTTTCATGGAAACAAAACGAATCATACTCGGCATCGACCCCGGAACAACATTCACAGGCTACGGCATTGTGAGCGGCGACGGAAAACTCTTAAAATTAGAAACTTACGGCTATCTCGATTTGTCGAAACTGACAGACCATTACGAAAAATTAGAAAAAATTTTTAAACGCACACTTTCGCTCATCGATGAATTTGGAGCAACGGAATTTGCTGTTGAGGCTCCTTTTTTTGAAAAAAATGTGCAGTCGATGCTCAAACTTGGTCGCGCACAAGGCGTTGCGATGTCGGCAGCATTGTATCGAGGCTTGCCCGTAACGGAATATTCGCCCCGAAAAGTGAAATCCGCAGTAACCGGAAACGGCGCGGCATCCAAAGAACAGGTTGCCGAATTTTTGAAGAAAATACTGAATTTCAACCTCATGCCCGAAAAGTTGGATGTTACGGACGGCATTGCCGTGGCGGTTTGTCATTTTTATCAACAAAAATTTGAAGGCGCGAGTTCTGCCAAAAGTTGGAAGGATTTCATAACAAAAAATCCGAACAGAGTTAAGTGATTTATTAATTTGATAATGAGATAATTAGGAAATTAGATAATTTGAAAGATTTATGGCAAAAGTAAAACAACAAGCCCTCACGTATCGCGCGTTGGGCATCATGTCGGGCACATCGTTGGACGGGCTTGACCTCGCGTTGTGCGATTTCACATTCGAGAAAAATGCGTGGGAATATGAGATTTTAGACGCCGAAACTATTCCGTATTCCGCCGAGTGGACAGAAAAATTGCGAACAGCGCAGAATTTATCCGGCTTAGATTTTATTCGTTTGCACAAATCTTACGGCACGTACATCGGCGAACAAGTGAACCTTTTTCTTAAAGATAAACTTCAACCAATGATAGTTTGTTCACACGGACACACAGTGTTCCATCTGCCTAACGAAAAATTAACGTTTCAAATTGGAGACGGTACTTTTATTGCAGCTGAAACCGGAATTCCGACCATTTCGGATTTTCGCACTCTTGATACTGCGCTGGGCGGTCAAGGCGCGCCGCTTGTTCCTATTGGCGATGCGTTGTTATTTCCGGAGTATGCAATGTGCCTGAATATCGGCGGTTTTGCAAATATTTCTTATATGGATATTGAAAAAAACAGACTTGCTTTTGACATCTGCCCTGCGAATTTTGTGTTGAATTATCTTGCAAAAAAACTAAATTTTGATTTTGATAATAACGGCGAAATTGCTCGAACAGGAACTGTAATTCCGGAACTTTTATCAGAACTCGACACCTTATTATATTACAATCAAAAACCGCCGAAATCGCTTGGTCGCGAATTTGTTGAAAATGAGGTGTTACCAATTTTAAACAACACAAAAACAGAAATTCAGGATGTGTTGCGCACGTTCACGGAGCACATCGCGATTCAAATCTCCAAAGCTGTTGAAAATCTGCCGACAAGTAAAATTTTGGTAACGGGTGGGGGAGCGCACAATATTTTTTTGATTGAGTTATTAAAAAAATATTCAAAACACAGTATCGAAGTGCCCGACGATTTTACTGTAAATTATAAAGAAGCTTTGATATTTGGGTTCTTGGGCGTGTTACGGTTGCGCGGCGAGGCAAATTGTTTGTCGAGCGTTACGGGTGCGAAAAAAAATAATATCGGCGGCACAATAATTTTGGTTTAAAATTTGCAAGAGATAAATATTCGACATTGAAAAAAGTGTGCTCGCAAAAAAAATGCGGTCATTCAAAATAGTTTACATATTTTTGCCGAATAAAACATAGAAATTTTTAGGGTTACATCAAATCGTAAAAAAACATGAAATCAAATTTTAAACCATTTTTATGGGCAGCAGTGTTGGGCTTAGTACTGGGTTTTACAGCTTGTAAGGGCGATAGCACAAAGGACGATAAAAAAGATACAAACGAAATTAAGGTAACAAATGACAATTTGACCTTCTATCTTATTCCGTCCCCAAAAGACATGTTCAGCTTCACAAGCAGCAACGAGTTAGCATTTTCGACCGCAGTATTGAACCCTGCCGAAAATGCCGACAAGTATCTGGACGTGCGTTCGCAGGAGCTCGGCTTCGGTATTTACTCTGCCGATTTAGCTTATACGGCAGCGTTTTTCCAAACCAAAGAAGCGAAAAAATATCTTAAAGTCGTGCGCGGATTAAGCGACCAAATCGGAATCTCGTCTGTTTTTGATGAGGCATTGGTTACACGTTTTGACGAAATGCCCGACAACAAAGATTCGTTAATCCAAGTAACCAACGATACTTACTTCGATATCGTGAAGTTTCTGGAAGAAAACGAACGAAAATCAACATTAGCACTCATTTCAACCGGCGGTTGGTTGGAAAGTTTGTATATTGTTGTAAACTTAGTGAACGATTACAAAGAAGACAGCGATGTGATACAACTCATTGCAGACCAAAAAAATATCTTTGAAAATTTACTGTTATACTTGGAGCAACATAAGAACGACCCGAATATCAACAGCGTAATTCAAGAGTTAGCTCCGATAAAAGCAATTTACGACCAACTTGAAGTTGTAAAGCAAGAACGCCCGAAAACACCCGAAAATACAGGCAAGATAATTGTAGGCGGAACCACTCGAATTGTGATGACCGCAGAACAATTTAAAAATTTAAAAGAAACTATTACGAAAGTAAGAAATAAATTGTCGGCAAATAACGTTTAATCAATTACAAACCCAAACCCGGAGTAATCAAAATTTTTAGACCTATGAAACTCTTTAAGTTAACGTTTATAGTGATTATGGCTTTAGTGCCATTCGTAGCCGAAGCACAAAGCTGTGCCGAACAAGTTGAGTTGCACAAACGCATCTTGAAACCGTATCAACTCAATGATATGTCAAAAAGTGCTGTTTGCGTAAGTGGAAATACTTATGAATTTAAAATTCCGCTCACAAAGGGCAGAGATTATCGCTTGCAATTTTATGCAGCGGCAGTGTTTAACAACAAAATCGACTTCACCATTATTGATGAAAGTACGCACGAAACTGTACTGAATTTGCCGGGCGAAACGTTCGACCGCAAAGTAGGCACTTGCGTGCTGGCATCGTGGTACGACGAAGATGCAGATAAAGAATACACACCGTATTTCGACTTCTATCCGCCCACATCCACAACGCTCAAAGTGATTATGGAAATACCCGATGCACCTCAGGATGCAGCAGTGAACGGAGTTGTGCCGCCCAAAAAATTTAACAGAGGTTGTGTAACCATCGTGCTTTACGATAAAGCAGCAGACGGAACCTGGTAGTCTAAAATTCAATTATAAAGAAGAGGTTGTATCAACAGCCTCTTTTTTGTTTTTATGCCGATGAAAATACCCTATTTAGTCGCGTCAAAACTTTACGAAGCCACAATCAATGCGGCTTCCGTAATCAATACGAAAGCTCGTTTGCGTGTAAAAGGACTTCAAAGTCAAAAAACACTTTATGCCGATTTAGCTGTAAAAAAGAAAAATAAACGCATCTGGTTTCATTGTGCATCACTGGGCGAGTTCGAGCAAGCAAGACCGCTTATTGAAAAAATTAAAAGTGAGAATCCGACTTTTGAAATAATTTTGACATTTTTTTCGCCATCCGGTTACGAATTGCGCAAGAATTATACCTATGCCTATGCCGTTTTATATTTGCCGAATGACAGTGCTGCAAATGCTAAAAGCCTCGTAAATGTAATTCAACCCGACCTTGTTTTTTGGGTGAAATATGAATTTTGGCATTATTATTTGTCCGAAATACGAAAAATGGGCATTCCGCTTTATCTCGTTTCTGCTATTTTTCGCGCCTATCAAATTTTTTTCAAACCGTACGGCAATTTTTTTAGAAAGATTTTAAAAAACTTTACGCAAATATACGTTCAAGACGAAAATTCAGTTTCTTTACTCCAATCTATCGGAATTAAAAATGCCCAAGCAGTTGGCGACACACGAATTGACCGCGTGATTCAAATCTCCGAACAACCAAAAAATTTACCGCTCATTGAACTTTTTGTAGGAAATAGCTTTACGCTTGTTGCCGGTTCTACATGGCAACCCGATGAAGAAATTTTAATTCCTTACGTCAATTCTGCTTCGGATTTGAAATTAATCATTGCTCCGCACGAAATAACCGAATCCCATCTACAGAGAATAGAATCGCTCGCAAAGCGCAAAACGATTCGGTATTCAAAAGCCAGTTCGGAAACTATTCAGTTTGCTGATATTCTGATAATTGATAACATTGGAATGCTCTCAAATTTGTATCGTTTCGGACAAATAGCATACATCGGCGGCGGTTTCGGAACAGGTATTCATAACACACTTGAGCCTGCTGCATTTGGGATACCTGTCGTTTTCGGACCAAAATACAAAAAATTTGCAGAAGCAAACACACTTGTAAGCGACGGTGCTTTTTTTTCAATTTTCGATTCAAAATCCCTGATTACTATTCTTAATCTATTGAAAATGAATGATAAAAAACGGACAGACTCGGGCTATTGGGTTTTGCAATATATGAAAAAAAATAAAGGCTCCTGCGAAATTATCTACAGAAACGTATTTAATCGTTAAAAAATACTAAATTTAAGGTTACAACCTAATTTTCATGCAACAAAACTTATAAAATCTACGTCTATACATTGACTTTTTCTAACTTTGCCAGCTTTGCAAAGTATAAAACATACATTAGATATGCCGCAGAATTACAAGCATTTGATGCAAATAAATTCGCCTGACGATTTAAAAAAAATCAAACTTGAAGACCTCGAAACCGTTTCGACGGAGCTTCGAAACTTTATTATTGACATCGTCTCAGTAAATCCCGGTCATTTCGGTGCAAGTTTGGGCGTTGTCGAACTTACAGTAGCGTTGCATTATGCTTACAATTCGCCCTACGATAAGCTCATTTGGGATGTCGGACACCAAGCTTACGGACACAAAATTTTGACAGGCAGACGAGACCAATTCCACACAAACAGAAAACTTGGAGGCATTTCCGGGTTTCCGACGATTTCGGAAAATCCGCATGATGCGTTTGGAGTAGGGCACTCATCTACTTCTATATCAGCAGCTTTGGGTATGGCAATTGCAGCATCGCGTAAAGGCGAAACAGACAGAAATATTGTTGCAATTATCGGAGACGGTGCCATGACAGGCGGTATGGCTTTTGAAGGATTGAACCATGCCGGTGCCGAGAACTCCAACGTGTTGGTCATTCTTAACGATAACCACATGTCTATAGACCCTAATGTCGGGGCTTTGAATGAATATTTGCTCGACATCACAACTTCAATTACTTACAACAGAGTCAAGGACGATATTTGGAATGTTCTCGGAAAATTAGATAGACTTGCGCCAAAAACACGCGCGTTCATTCAAAAAATAGAAAACGGGATAAAATCTGTTATTATGCGCCAAAGCAATTTGTTTGAAGCGTTAAATTTTAGATATTTCGGACCGGTGGACGGACATGACGTTCTGCATCTTGTGAAAGTTTTGGAAGATATGAAGCGCATCAACGGACCAAAACTTTTACACGTGCTCACAAAAAAAGGCAAAGGCTACAAACCGGCGGAAGAAAATCAAACAACATGGCACGCACCCGGTTTGTTCAATAAAGCAACCGGACAACGTTTGATAGTTACGCCCGAAAAGCCTGAAGCACCTCGTTTTCAGGATGTTTTCGGACACACCATTATAGAACTTGCAAAACAGAATCCTAAAATTTATGGCGTTACGCCCGCAATGCCTTCCGGTTCTTCGCTCAAATTTATGATGGACGAAATGCCCGAACGTGCTTTCGATGTCGGAATTGCCGAACAACACGCCGTTACATTTTCTGCCGGAATGGCTGCCGCAGGTATGATTCCGTTCTGCAATATCTACTCTTCTTTCATGCAACGCGCTTATGACCAGGTGATTCACGATGTTGCCATTCAAAAACTAAATGTTGTAATGTGCTTAGACCGTGGCGGTTTGGTCGGCGATGACGGCGCAACGCATCATGGAGCATTTGACTTAGCCTATATGCGCCCGATTCCGAATCTGATAATTGCTTCGCCGATGGATGAACCTGATTTGCGAAACATGATGTATTCGGCTCAATTGCCGGATGCCGGACCGTACGTTATACGCTATCCGAGAGGCAACGGCGTAACACCCGAATGGCGCACACCTATGAAAGCCATAGAAACCGGCAAAGGCAGACAGATAAAAAAAGGCAATGCTGCGGCTGTGTTAAGCATCGGCGCAATTGGAAATTTAGTCAAAGAAGCGGATAAACAATGGACAGCAGAAGGTCTCGAAATTGCCCATTACGATATGCGTTTTGTAAAACCGCTTGATGAAGCATTACTTCATTCAATCTTCTCTAAATTTAATAAAATCATAACATTAGAAGATGGTGTTATCATGGGAGGTTTCGGAACGTCAATACTTGAATTTATGGCTGACAACAATTATTCAGCAAAAGTAATAAGATTGGGTATTCCGGATAAATTCATCGAACACGGAACGCAAAATGAACTCTATAAAATTTGCGGATACGATGTCGAGGCTATTTACAAGGCTGTAAAAGATTTAACATCGGATACAAAAAAACAGCCAACCATAAAACGTTTTTTTGAAAAAGTAGATTAATAATGATTATGACAAAGCAAGAACTGCTTGATAAACGCTACCTGCGCATGGCTCGAATTTGGGCTGAAAATTCCTATTGTGAGCGCAGACAAGTCGGTGCTATTTTGGTAAAAGATAAAATGATAATTTCTGACGGCTATAACGGAACCCCGGCGGGTTTTGAAAACAACTGTGAGGAGGAAAACGGAATAACCAAGCAGTATGTTTTGCACGCCGAAGCAAATGCAATCACAAAAGTAGCAAAATCGAACAACAGCAGCGAAGGAGCAACTTTGTATGTAACCACATCGCCTTGTCCGGAATGTTCAAAACTCATAATTCAAGCCGGAATTAAACGTATTGTTTTTACAGACCCATACAGAAATTCCGAAGGACTGGATTGGTTGAAACGTGCCGGCGTTGAGGTTACTCAAATAGACTTTGACTAATTTTTCTTTTGAACTTTGCAAATTGAAACAGCAAACAAAAAGTGTTTGTGCTATAAATTTAATTCTATATGTTTTAGCCTAATTTAGCTACGAATGCTTTTAAATTCAGTTTAAACTAAAAAAAACGATTGCCTTTTTCAGACAATCGTTTTCTTTTTTGTAAAACCTCGCTTGCGCAAACTATCCCAAAAACTGTTTCAACAAGTTGCTGCGCGATGTGGTGCGTAAGCGTTTAATCGCTTTTTCGCGAATTTGACGCACGCGCTCGCGGGTTAAATCGAATTGCTGTCCAATTTCTTCCAGCGACATTTCCGCGCCGCCAAGCCCGAATGATAAACGTAAAATGGTACGTTCGCGTTCCGTAAGCGTAGCCAGTGAACGGTCAATCTCGCGTTGAAGCGACTCGTGAATCAAACCACGGTCTGCAATCGGAGAATCCGAATCTTCCAGCACATCCAACAAGCTGTTGTCTTCGCCTTCTGCAAACGGAGCATCAACGGAAACGTGTCGTCCTGAAACTTTCATCGTATCCACGATTTTATTTTTCGGAATTTCCAACACTTCCGAAAGTTCCTCTTCCGTAGGACGACGTTGGAATTTCTGTTCAAATTCCGCAACCGCTTTGTGATATTTGCTCAGCGAACTCACTTGGTTCAGCGGCAACCGCACAATCCGCGATTGTTCATTTATCGCTTGCATAATCGACTGGCGAATCCACCACACTGCGTACGAAATAAACTTAAAACCGCGCGTTTCATCAAATTTTTCAGCAGCTTTTATCAAGCCTAAGTTACCTTCGTTGATTAAGTCGGGCAAACTAAGTCCTTGGTTTTGATACTGTTTTGCTACGGAAACCACAAATCGCAAATTGGCTCGCGTCAATTTTTCGATGGCAGTTTGGTCGCCTTTTTTGATACGTTGGGCAAGTTCTACTTCTTCTTCGACGGTGATGAGGTCGTAGCGTCCGATTTCTTGCAAGTATTTATCGAGGGAAGCGCTTTCGCGATTGGTAATAGATTTGGTAATCTTGAGTTGTCTCATAAGAGAATCTATTTTTTTGTTGAGTATCCTATAGACTAAATTCCAACGGAATTGAACAACAAAGGTAAGCCTTTTTTGGCGGCTTGTCAATGCCTCTGTGCATTTAAGACGTGAAAAATCTGTTTTTATTTTAACTGATTTCCTTTTTTAACTGTATAAAAACAAATAAGTATCTGAAAATGAAATATTTAAACATGGTCATTTTAAGTTGTTAAAAAACGTTAAGGTTCTGTTATGCGACATAATTCAGCGGTTTTTGACGAGTATATGTAAAGTATTCAAGTCTTATTTTCACATTGTCGTGCTACTTTTACTTTAATAAAACGTTAGAACGAATATCAATTCGATTTTTTATTTATTTTTGATGCCTAAATTAAAAATTTATTCACATGATACAACGTATCCAAACCGTTTGGCTTATTTTAGCCTCAATTGCGGGAAGTCTGATTTTCTTTTTCCCGATAGCAGACATTTTAAGTCAGGGCGAGAAATACACGCTCGATTTCAACGATTTAACAAATGTGAGCGGAAGAGTGTTTACAACTGCTTATGCCTACACGGGTGTGCTCGGAATTTCAATTGTGTTAAATATTCTCACAATATTTTTATATAAAAACAGAACGCTTCAGATGCGACTTTGTGTTTACAACAGTTTGTTAGTCATAGCGTTAGTTGGACTCTCGGCATATTTTGCATACAGTGTGTTACCGCTTGCCGATGTCGCGCTTGGAGTTTCGGCATTTATCCCGTTTATTATGTTTATTCTCAATATGATGGCTCGAAACGGCATCCGCCGCGACGATAAGCTCGTGCGCTCGGTGGACAGAATTCGTTGATGTGTTGATTTGATAATTTGTTGATGTGCTGATTTTCTATACAAAAAAAATGACAATTATTTGACAACTGTATGACTTGTTATCTGAAATCTGTTGTCTAAAATCTGATATCTAATAAAAATTAAATATATGAAAGCTTATGTCTTCCCCGGACAAGGGGCACAATTTCCCGGAATGGGCAAAGAGTTATACGAAAACTCGACGCTCGCCAAAGAACTTTTTGAAAAAGCAAACGATTTGCTCGATTTCCGCATTACGGCAATCATGTTTGGAGGAAGCGAAGAAGAGCTGCGACAAACAAACGTTACGCAACCCGCAATTTTCCTGCATTCTGTTGTGTTAGCCAAAATGTTGGGCGACGATTTTAAGCCCGAAATGGTAGCCGGTCATTCGCTCGGCGAACTGTCAGCACTCGTAGCATGTGGAGCACTTTCGTTTGAAGACGGACTGATGCTCGTTGCCAAACGCGCCCAAGCCATGCAGAAAGCCTGCGAAGCCGCGCCGTCCACGATGGCGGCAGTGCTCGGTATGGACGACAGTCTGGTGGAAGAGATTTGTAACTCCATTACCGATGATGTGGTTGTTGCCGCAAACTACAACAGCCCCGGACAAATTGTGATTTCAGGTTCTTACAACGGTATTGACAAAGCTATTGAGAAATTGACTGCCGCCGGCGCGAAACGTGCCGTGAAGCTCAACGTGGGCGGCGCATTTCACTCGCCGCTGATGAAACCTGCCGAAGAAGAACTTGCCGCTGCCATTCGCAACACGAAATTCAACACGCCTGTGTGTCCGGTGTATCAGAATGTAAATGCTGCGCCTGTAACCGACCCGGAGCAAATTAAGCAAAACCTTATCGCTCAGCTTACTGCGCCCGTGCGTTGGACACAAACGGTTGTGAATATGCTCGCCGACGGTGCAACATCGTTTACCGAAGTTGGACCCGGCACGGTTTTGCAGGGCTTAATCAAGAAAGTGGACAGAAAAATCCCGACACAAAGCGCGTAGATTCAATTACAAAATGTGTTAATTTGAAAATGTGATAATCAGTGTCCGTAAGAAAACGGGTAAATTCTTGATTTTATGTAAGTTATAGCTGTTTTTTTAGTCGAATGTTTTGTCATATAGTTGTCAAAAAATTGTCATTCAGTTGTTTTTTTAATAGTTTCAATTGAATTTCAACAGAATTTCTAAAAACTTTCGGAAC
>DYSM01000089.1 GCA_020718265.1 Draconibacterium orientale
TTTAACTTTACAAACTTTCAACTTTATGACTTTTTATACTGAACTCAAATATTATACAGACATCACCACAAAATATTCTAAATACAATATAATGAGTGCGTTAGTTCTTCGTGAATTTCTCTATCAAATTTAAATTATGGTTTTATCTTATCCAAATAAACGCACGGAAACTGATATTTACGATTCGATTCCGACTTGTAAATTCGTGCCTGAGAATGTCGTTAATATCAAAAATGTGCTTATAGAATCGGAAAATCTGGTTGCTCTAAAAAAATTAATCACAGATTTCAATCTCGAAGGCAAAATTGACTTGGTTTACATCGATCCACCGTTCGCCACAAACAATACATTCACGGTAACTGACGAACGTGCAAGTACGATTAGCAATGCAAAAAACGGAAAAGTTGCATATTCAGACATTCTGACAGGATTTGAATTTCTGGAATATTTACGTGAAAGACTTTTTTTGATAAAACGATTGCTATCCGACAAAGGTTCAATATACTTGCACATTGATTATAAAATTGGTCATTATGTGAAAATTATTATGGACGAAGTCTTTGGCATTCAGAATTTTAGAAACGATATTACACGCATCAAATCGAATCCAAAAAATTTTGCACGCAAAGCATACGGAAACATTAAAGACATGATTTTGTTCTATTCAAAAACAGAAAACCCAATTTGGAACGAACCTAAGCAACCTTATACCGCCGAAGATAAATTAAAACTTTTTCCCAAAAAAGACAAAAACGGACGACATTTTACTACGATACCGTTACATGCGCCCGGCGAAACTCAAAACGGAAAAACCTCAAAAGCTTTTATAGGAATCTTGCCGCCGGTGGGCAGACATTGGAGCACCGATATTGAAACGCTTGAAATTTGGGATAAATCCGGCTTAATTGAATGGTCGGAAAATGGAAATCCGAGAAAAATTTTGTATTTCGACGAGCAAGACGGAAAACGAATACAGGATATTTGGGAGTTCAAAGACCCACAATATCCGGTATATCCTACAGAAAAAAACGACGAACTTTTGGATTTAATCATAAAAACTTCAAGTGTTGAAGGAAGTTACGTGCTCGATTGTTTTTGTGGCTCCGGCACAACACTTAAAGCAGCACATAAAAATAACCGAAATTGGATTGGAATTGACAAATCGACGGAGGCTGTCAAGGCTACACTTTCTAAATTAAGTTCCATTTCCGACGACTTATTTGTGTCGAAACCTGAATTTAATTTATATAAAATTGAGGTCGCTGAAATTCTTGTTCATTAGTTGTTCCTCAAAATCTTTTATTTTCAAAAAAAAAATCTAATTTTGCACAAAAATAGTTCAACATGAGTTTAGATTTAAACGGAAAAATTATCAAAATTTTACCTCTTCAAAAAGGCACAAGTCAAGCAGGCAAAGCATGGCAAAAACAAGAATTTGTGATTGAAACCGCCGACAAGTTCCCGAAACAAGTTTGCTTTTCGACCATGAACGACAAAACCGACGAAATTCAAAAATATAAAGTCGGTGACACGGTTACGGTTAGTTTCGACCCGGAATCGCGCGAGTATAACAACAAGTTTTACACAGACTTACGCGCGTGGAAAATCTCAGGAGGACAATCGTCTGCAGCACCAAAAGGCGATACGCCGCCGCCATTTACCGATGCTGACATACCGCCGGCAGAAGAAGAAGATTTACCGTTCTAACATTTTTTATTTTGCATAATAACTTTGCCAAAGTTGTAACATCGCTGTCTGAGTTCTAAAAGTCAGATACTTACATCATATAATCTAAACTTTGGCAAAGTTTAGAATGTGTAGAGATTTTGATTACCATAATAATCAACTAATATGCCTTTGTCCAAAAATCAAGAAAATTTTCATGTAAAACCATACAACGAAACCGACGGAAAAAAGTCGCAAGTAGAAGCAATGTTCGATAATATTGCGCCGAAATACGATTTTTTGAACCATTTGCTGTCGCTCAATATCGACAAACGTTGGCGAAAAAAAGCCATAAATTTACTCAAACCATCTAATCCTCAGCATATTTTGGATATTGCCACCGGCACGGGCGATTTGGCAATTGCTCTTGAAAAACAGCTAAAACCGCGCCAAATTATAGGTGTCGATTTGTCGGAAGGTATGATTTCTTTCGGACGAATAAAAATTTTCAAGCTCGGATTACGCAAAACGATTACGCTCGAAAAAGGCGATTCGGAAAGTTTGCGATTCGCAGACGCTACATTTGACGCGGCAACCTGTGCGTTTGGCGTACGCAATTTTGAAAATTTACACAAAGGTTTGTCTGAAATTAAACGCGTTTTGAAACCGAATGCAAAATTTGTAATTTTGGAGTTTTCCATGCCGACAAATTTCATTGTCAAAAATATCTATCTTACTTATTTTCAATATATTTTGCCTTTTCTTGGAAAATTATTTTCACGCGATAAATCGGCTTACTCTTATTTGCCGGAATCTGTAAAAAATTTTCCGTACGGCGAAAATATGCTAAAAATTATGACAGAAGTCGGGTTCAGAAACAGTGAATTTAAGCCTCTCATGTTCGGAATTGCCACGATTTATAACGGTTTAGCTTAAAATTTTTAAAAATGACAGAGGAAATTAAAGCAACATTTATCAATTTGTTGGAAAATTTAGTGCCCATGCACCGCTTGCTGGGCGTGCAAGTTTTGGAAATTTCAGACGGTTTTGTGAAAATGCGATTCCCGTTTCGAGAGGAACACATCGGGGACATGCGCGTGCAACGTTTGCATGGCGGATTTCTCTCGGCAGCTGCCGATATTTGTGGCGGCGCAGCGGCAATGACTCAAATGAAATCGCCACACGACGACGTTTCAACCGCCGATATGCGCATTGATTTCTTGCGTCCGGGTAAAGCCAAAGACATCCTTGTTGAAGGACAAATTGTGCATAAAACTTCGCGTACAATTTTTGTCGATATGAAAATCTTACACGATGATTCCGAAGATCCTATCGCAGTCGGGCGTGGCGTTTTCGTTATTAAACACAAGTAAATCAGGCTATTCCGCGTCGTTGTTTTATTAAATCATAAGCCGCCGTGTATTCTCGGAAACGTTGTTCGGCGTGTGCGATGTCGTGCTCGGTTTTGTTCACCAACATGTCCGGATGCCACAATTTTACAATTTTTCTGTAAGCCGATTTTATTTCGTCTGCCGAAGCGTTCTCGCTGATTCCTAGCAACTTATATGCAGAACTGAGCGCATAATCCAAACCCGAATAATAGGATTCTGCTTGCCGACGTGCTTGATTTTCGGCTTCTTGCTTTGCGTGTTCTTCGGCTTTTACTTTTCTGAAAAAATCATCTTTCAAAGTTTCGTAACTACTTGATAGATTGAGCATAGCCGCAATTTGTACAATGCTTTCTTCTGTTTTAGACGCAAAACTGTCCGTATCGTCTGCAAATTTGAACAGAATGTCGAGTAAAGTTGCACGATAATCGACATATTTTGCAAACCCGACGAGAACTCCGGCATGAATTTTTGGGTTTATTTTGCCCGAAATTAAACTTGAAACACGGTGCGGTACTTCGGAAAATGGTGTTTTTGAATCTATTTTTCGATATAAAATGTACAATTCTTTTTTAGAAAATTGAGAAATATCGTAATTCGTTCTCAAAAAATAAAAGAAAATTTCGACGGCAGCACGTAAACAAGACTTTTTTACATATTCATAATCTGTTGTAAATCTGTCAATTACAGTAATTTTGTCGCCAAGTAAATAAGGCACAAGAATTACTAATGCCGCAATGTGAATCCAAATAATATCAAAGGTGTCCATTTCAAATTTTGGAGTGTGTACAAAGATATTTTTTTTTCGTGAAATTTTTGCAAATTTGCAGAAATATGCAGAAATTTTGCTGACAGTAAATTTTTTACGATGATAACAAGAATTAAAATAGACGGATTCAAAAGTTTACGACAAACTGAAATGTATTTAGGACCTTTTACATGTATTGCAGGTGCTAATGCGATTGGAAAATCTAATTTTTTTGATGCAATATTGTTTTTATCGCGTTTAGCAGATTTTACTGTATTTGAAGCAATTAAGTCAATACGAAGTGAAAATATAAAGCATTCAAATTTAACTGATATTTTTTACAAAAGTGGAGATAATCGAATGCAAACTATGCGATTTGAAGTCGATATGCTAATTCCGAGCGTAGCTATTGATGATATGGGACAAAATGCCGAAGCAACAATTACAAGTTTGCGTTATATTATTGAATTAAAGTTAAATGAGCAATCTTCCGAAAAAGAACTTGTCGAGATTGTAAAAGAAGAGCTTTTACCAATGACGCAAACTGACACAAAAAATAGTTTATTCTTTAAATATAAGCAAGAGTGGTTAAAATCAGTTCTAAATAAAAGGAGAAATTCAAAATCTCCATTTATTTCGACAAAAACGGATAAAATTAAATTGCATCAAGATGGCAATAAAGGCAGAACATCAGAGTTTATTGCAGAAAAAATGCCACGAACACTTTTATCGACAGTTACTGCGGAATCTCCAACCGCTTTTTTAGCGCGACAGGAAATGCGCAATTGGAAAATGTTACAATTTGAACCAAGTGCAATGAGACAACCGAATTCCACGTATGAAGCAAAAAATGCTGAAATTACATCAAACGGGAGCAACTTGCCGGCAACTTTGTATAGACTACATAATGAAAAGAAAGATTCAGATATTTATCAAACGTTGACCAATAAGTTAAAAGAGCTTGTAAATGAAGTTGCTGATATCAATGTAGATAAGGACGATAAACGAGATTTATTGACTTTGCAGGTCAGATTCAAAGACGGCTTGATTCTGCCCGCTCAGTCTTTGTCCGACGGAACATTGCGGTTTTTGGCATTAGCAATTCTAAATCAAGACAGCCGAAGCAGCGGTTTGATTTGTTTAGAGGAACCGGAAAACGGAATAAATCCGACAAAAATTACGGAAATGGTAAAATTACTTGAAGAAATGGCGACAGACACTGATTCCGCAGTTGATGAAGATAATCCGCTTCGGCAAGTTATCATAAACTCGCATTCGCCGTTAGTGGTAAGTTCCGTTGCGGATGAAAGTTTATATCTTGCCACTGCAAAAGAAAAATATTCCGAAGAATTTGGAAAAAAAATTAAATATACCGGATTTTCTGCGTTGCAAAATACTTGGAAAACATTGAATAAGCTTTCGGAATCTACAACATTAAGTCAAATTATTTCCTACTTGGAAACAACTGAATTTAAATATTTTAACAATCAACCTGAAACAAACTCATCAAATGACGATGAGTCTGAAACAAAAAACGTGAAAACTAAAAAATCAGTAGCGGAAAATGTCAATCAACTCAAACTCAAATTGCAATGAAAGAGTTGCGTATTACACTTATCGGCGACGGCAGTTCTGATAAAATACTGCTGACACTTACAAAGTGGTTATTGGACGATTTATATCCTCAATTGCCTGTTTATTTAGAATTTGCAGATTTTAGATTCTTAAAAAATCCGCCTTCAAAATCAAACCCGAACGTACAAATTTCCGAAGCAAGAAAATACTTTCCTTTCGATATTTTGCTTTATCACAGAGATGCAGAAACTACGGCAATATCTTCTGTTGAATTGCGAAAACAAGAAGTTTTGACAACTTTAAGTCCGGAAGATTTGGAAATTTCCGTTTGTGTTGTTCCAGTTAAAATGATGGAAACGTGGTTGTTAATAGATGAAACAGCCATAAAAAAAGCCTCCGGAAACCGAAATTATAAACAGGAAATAGCATTGCCGCCTATAAACAGATTAGAAAACGAATCGAATCCGAAGAATTTGCTACATGAATTTATACGAAATGCAAGCGGGCTCAGCGGAAGAAACCTAAAAAAAATTAATGTAAATAAAGCGGTACATCTTGTAGCTGATTACATTACAGATTTTAATATTTTACGTCAATTGAATGCGTTCAAAATTTTCGAGAATGATTTAAAAAAAGTCGTTGACAAAATTATCCAACATGATTAAGATTTTGTTTATTTGCAGAAATAATCGTCATGCGTAAGTTAGAAAACAGAGAATTGAACCGAAAAACGGTAGAAGAATTTAAGCAAACTTCAAAAATGCCGGTAACGGTTGTGCTGGATAACATTCGGAGTCTCAATAATATAGGGTCAATTTTCAGAACAAGCGATGCGTTTTTGGTCGAACGGATGATTCTGTGCGGCATCACGGCTTGTCCGCCGCACAACGACATCCGCAAAACTGCGCTTGGTGCCGATGAAGCTGTGGATTGGTTTTATGCCGAAAATATTCTCGATATTTTATCGGATTTCAAAACGCGCGGATACACACTTATTGCAATTGAACAAGCTGAAAGTGCTGTGATGCTCAACGAATTTCAAATTTCGGAAAACCAAAAATATGTCTTAATTTTCGGAAACGAAGTCAAAGGCGTGCAACAATCTGTCGTAGATTTATGCGATTTTTGCATCGAAATTCCGCAAGGCGGAACAAAGCATTCGCTAAACGTTTCCGTGAGTGCAGGCGCGGTGCTTTGGGAGTTTTTCAAACAATTCTCTGTACTAAAAAAAAAAAACCAAAAAAAACCAAACTAAATTTAGAAAAATCAATATATTTGTGCCAGAATTTTTCTTAAAATATGAAGATAATTATCAGCGGCGCAGGCTCATCCGGCATGTATTTGGCAAAAATGCTCTATCAGGCAAAAAAAGATATTGTCGTAGTAGATAAGAATAAAGACAAGTTGAGCTATCTTGATACGCACTATGATTTCCTGACAATTTTAGGGTCGTCCACATCATTTGAAACATTAAAACAAGCCGGCGTTCAGGATGCAAGTTTATTTATTGCGGTTACGGAATCGGAAGAAACCAACATCGTTTCGGCAATGTTGGCAAAGCGTATGGGCGCAAAAAAAGTTATCGCACGCATTGATAATCAGGAATATTTAAAGGAAAATTATCTGCACAATTTCAAAGAATTGGGAATTGACGAACTCGTTTACCCCGAAATTTTGGCTACACAAGAAATTGTGGACATTTTAAGCCAAAGCGGAGCAACCAAAACATACAAATTTTCTGACGGAAACTTAATTGTATTCGCCATAAAATTAGATTCTCAGGCGCCGCTCATCGGCAGAAGTTTGCTCGAAGTTTCATCTAAAATGCCCGATTTGGATTTCAGAGCCGTTGCCATAACCCGAAACCGAGAAACCATCATTCCGCGGGGGTATGATATTTTTAGAAAAGATGACTTAGTGTACGCAATATGCCATGCAGATGACCGCGAAGACCTCATGCACCTAACCGGAAAGATAGACATCGACATCAAAAATATTATGATTTTGGGCGGAAGTCGCATCGGCTGGAAGACAGCACAACGTTGTGAAAGTAAGACGTATGTGAAAGTTATTGAGAAAGACCGAACACAATGCGATAAGATTGTAGAGCAACTTACAAACGCCATTGTCATACACGGCGACGGACGCGACTCCGACCTTCTCGCCGAAGAAGGCATCGAAAATACCGACGCATTTATTGCCGTAACCGGCGACACGGAAACAAACATTTTGTCTTGTTTACATGCCAAACGCATGGGCGTGCGAAAAACAATAGCAGAAGTTGAAAATATTGAATATCTGCAACTTGCAGAGAATTTGGGTATTGATACCGTCATAAATAAAAAACTCATTATGGCGAGTTATATTTACGCTCATGTGATTGCGGCTCAGGTTGAATCTGTGCAGATATTGACTGCTTCTCAGGCTGAAATTTTAGAATTTTTTGTGCCTGAAAATGTCAGAATTACAAAAAAAGCACTCAGAGATATAAAATTTCCCGATGATGCCATAATCGGCGGAGTTATCCGAGGCAAAGAATGTTTTATTGCCAAAGGCGATACAATCGTTGAAGCCGGCGACAAAGTTGTAGTATTCGCATTACCCGATGCAATTGATAAAGTAAGTAAGTTTTTCCGATGAGCAGAATGCGTTCACCTTTCAAATTGAATGCTATTTTCAAAATTTTAGGAAGTTTACTTCTTGTAGAATCCTTTTTCTTAGTAATTAGCTTAGGCATAGCCCTGTTATATGGCGAAGGAGATAGTTTGGCGTTTTTGAAAACCATCGCAATTTCACTCGGACTTGGTCTTCTGCTGAGACTTCTAACACGAAAAGTGGTCAATCCGAATGTCGGAAAACGCGAAGGCTATTTTATTGTCAGCTTTGTTTGGGTGATGTTTTCAATAATCGGGGCGTTGCCGTTTTTTTTGCACGGAGGCATTCCGAGCTTTACCGATGCTTTTTTTGAAACCATGTCCGGATTTACAACCACGGGATCATCTATTTTGAATGATATCGAATCGCTTCCGCATGGTATCTTGTTCTGGCGCAGCCTGATACAATGGATGGGAGGCATGGGAATTATTGTAATGTCGTTGCTAATTCTGCCGGCTCTGGGTATCGGCGGAATGCAATTATTTTCGGCAGAATCTCCGGGACCTGTAGCTGACAAGCTGCACCCGCGTGTGAAAGAAACTGCCAAAAGACTTTGGCTTATCTACACAATTTTAACTGTTATGGAAGCTATTTTGCTGGTCTTTGGCGGTATGAGCGTGTTTGATGCCGTAAACCACTCATTTACAACTATGGCAACCGGTGGGTATTCAACCAAACAGGCAAGCATTGGATATTGGGATTCAGCTTATATTCAATATGTTATCATTGTTTTTATGTTTATTGCAGGAATGAATTTCAGTCTGGTATATTTCGGATTCAAACTTCAGTTTAAGAAAATAATCCAAAACGAAGAATTTAAGGCATACATGCTCATTACACTCATCGTAACTGTCAGCATCGCTGCAATTCTGTTTTTAAACGAAGGCACCGGTTTCGAACAATCAATCAGAGACGCACTTTTTCAAGTTGTAACTATAATGACCACAACAGGTTATGCAACTGCCGATTATCTTACATGGCATCCTTTCGCTTGGACTTTATTGTTTTTCATGATGTTCTTAGGTGCATCGGCAGGCTCAACTGCCGGTGGTATAAAAACCATGCGCGTGGTTGTCGTTGTCAAAAACAGCATTGCTGAATTTAAACGCCTTATCCATCCAAATGCCGTTGTTCCTGTTCGATATAATGGTAAGCCTCTTAATATTACAATCGTCAATAATATTCTGGCATTTGTCGTTATTTACATTCTGATTTTCTCAGTCGGAACGCTTGTGATGCTTGCAGCCGGATTGGATTTTCTTACAGCCGTAGGGAGCGTTGCAACTTCACTCGGAAATATCGGACCGGGTTTGGGAACCACCGGACCGGCAACTAATTTCTACCATTTGCCGGATTTTGCAAAATGGGTTTTGGCATTTCTTATGTTAGTCGGACGGCTGGAATTATTTACAGTCTTAGTCTTGTTTTCGCCCATATTTTGGCGGAAATAAAAAAACGGCTCAGAATTTTTCTGAGCCGTTTCTCTTTTTTTGAAACATTATACCGTTTTGGTTGAGTTTGTCGGTGCAGGTTTCATTTTCACAATGTCGTTGTCGAACATGTACATTTTTGCTTTGTCGTCGCCAAGTAAATTTAACTTATCTAAAACAGCGCGGAACGTGCTTTCTTCCTCAATTTGTTCGGTAACATACCATTGCAGGAAGTTGGTTGTTGTAAAATCGCGCTCGTCCATGCACGTACCGACTAAGTTATTGATAGCAGATGAAATGAGTATCTCATGTTCAAGTATTTCTTTAAATACGGATGCAATGGATTCGTACGTATCTTTTGGTTGCTACACTGTTCCGGCAATGGCTTTTCCGCCTCGGTCGTTCACGTATCGGAACAGTTTTAGGGCGTGAATGCGTTCTTCCTCAGCGTGTTGGAACAAAAAATCTGCCGAGCCTTTGTAGCCGCTTACTTCCGCCCACGATGCCATGGAAAGATATAAATGCGAAGAGAAAAATTCGAGTTTAATTTGCTCATTCAGAGCTGATTAAACTTTTTTTGTTAACATTTTTTCTTATTTTAATTTCTACAAAGATAGAAATTTTGTTGGTTTTAACCTAAATAGTACTGGTAAGAAAACTCATAACTTTTTGAAGTTCTTTACGATATATCGAAGTTTCGTTCCGAATGTTTTTTGAAATTCTATCGAAATTCAATTCAATACTTCGTTAGATTTTAGAATTTAGATGTTAGACATTAGACTCAAATCG
>DYSM01000090.1 GCA_020718265.1 Draconibacterium orientale
AAAAATATGAGTGAGCCGACAAAATCTGTAAAAGAATTGAGTGACGAAATTCTCGCACTTAAGGAACGCATTGATTATTTGCAAAAACTCAACCAAGAACTGGTAGTGCAAAATAAAGAACTTTTGACTGAAAACGACAGCAACGCCGAATTGCTTTCGTATTTGCCGTCCGATGCCAAGCAACAATTTGAAAAAGGCTCAAGCTCCGGACTTCGATATAAAATGGTAACAGTCTTATATTCCGACGTCAAAGGTTTTACGGAACTTGCCGCCGAACGTGATGCGCAAGGCTTAATTGACGATTTGGATAATTTCTTTTTCAAAATTGACGAAGTTGTTGAGCGGAATAACATTCAACGCGTAAAATCCATCGGCGACTCATACATGTGTGCGGGCGGAATTCCGAAAAAAAACAGAACAAATCCGATAGAAGTCATTCTTGCCGCGCTTGAGATGCAGGCTTATCTCTACACGTTACAGGAAGATTCCGAACGCGATAACCGAAAAATTTGGGATTTAACGTTTGGCGTACATACAGGACCTGTAACCGCAAGTACATCTGGCAAAAAGAAAATTTCCTACGACATCAAAGGCGATACCGTAAATATTGCAAGCAGAATAGAGTCGGCAAGTAAGCCGGGAATTATCAATATTTCGGCAATGACTTATGAACTTGTGAAAGATTTTTTTGTTTGCGAATACAGCAGCAAAATGCCCGTGAAATACATGGGCGACATTACGGTGTACGAAGTCAAAGGCATTCGCCCGGAACTCTCCGTGGACGGCAAAGGAAAAACGCCGAATCGACTGTTCAAAACTAAATTTCAAATGATTAAATTTGAAGATTTGAACGACTACATACTCGACAAATTGGAACGCGAACTGCCTAAGCATCTGTATTATCACAACCTAAAACATACGATTGATGTTACCATCGGCGTGGAAATTATCGGCAGCGGCGAAGGCGTAACGAACGAAGAAATGTTGCTGTTGAAAACTGCTGCGGTTCTGCACGATTTCGGACAAGTAAAAGGTGCGGTGGACCACGAAGAACGCGGTTGCGAATTTGCCCGAGAAATTCTCCCGAAGTTCGGCTACGAAGAAGACGAAATTGAACTGATTACAGGCATTATTATGGCTACAAAACTGCCGCCGAAACCACAAACTATCCTGCAAAAAATTATTGCCGATGCCGATTTAGACTATCTCGGACGCCGAGACATGGTTCCGGTTTCTGACACGCTTTACCGCGAGTTGAAAGTACAAGGTCTCATCGGTTCGTTCAATGACTGGAATAAACTTCAATTAAAATTTTTGTCAGTACACTCCTATTTTACAAAAACCGCTCAAAGTATGCGCCAAGTAAATAAGGAAGAGCAAATTGAACGCATCAAAGCCTTAATTACCGAAGATTAAGCCGGTTATGTGAACTTTATCGGTTTCTAATTGAGACTGAAGATTTTCTATAAGTTCAAATTTCTTCTCAGCACGAATATATTCTAAAAATTCGAGCGTAACTTCTTGTCCATAAATATCTTCTTTGAAGTTAAAAATATGAACTTCAACACTTAGGTTATTCACATTATCAATCGTGGGGCGCGTCCCTATGTTAAGCATTCCTGCGTGTTTACGATTGTGAATGAGCACATTTACGGCGTACACACCCGAAAGCGGCAAAACTTTTTCAGGAGAAGAAAGCTCAAGATTCGCAGTCGGGAAACCGATGCGCCGTCCAACTTTATTTCCGTGCACTACCCTACCCGATAACCGATACGGATAACCCAACATTTTGGCTGCAAGTTTCACTTCACCTGCTTCCAAAGCTTGTCGAATTTTTGTAGAACTCACAATTGTTCCGTCTTCGCGTAACTCGCCCACGCGTTCAACATCAAAGCCGTGAGACAAGGTGCATTTTTTCAACAACTCCGTATCACCTTGTCTGTCGCGCCCGAAATGATGGTCATGCCCGACAATTAAATGACTTGTTTTCAATGTTTTAAATAAAATTTGATATATAAACTCACAAGAAGTCATTTGCGAAAATTCGGGCGTAAACGGAAAAACAATCAAATGACCAACACCAAAAACAGACAGCAATTGCGCTTTTTCATTTACCGTGTTTAGCAGTCCAAGTTTTTGATTCGGGAAAAGCAATGAGCGCGGATGCGGATAAAACGTAAAAACAACACTCTCACCTTGCGTTTCGAGGGCACGTTCTTTCAACCGTCTCAATATAGCTTTATGCCCAAGATGCACACCGTCGAACGTTCCGACCGTTACAACCGGCTTGCGAATATCGTAAAACTGTTCAAGTTTGTGAATTGTCATCAATACAAAAAAAATCAGATTGCAAATGTATTTATTTTCAGTTTAAAAAAAATGAAAATAAAATTTGATAAAATATTGTTTAGAATAAATCTAAATTGTAATTTTGCAGCGAAAGAAAATTTAGTTCAAAGGAAATCTACAACATTGAAATTTCAAAATAATAATAATAATGAAATATAGCATAGAACACGTTATCAATGCGTTATCCCAAGTTAAAGATCCCGAAAGCGGAAAAGACATTGTAAGCCTCAACGCCATAAATTCCTTGGCTTTGGAAGACGGAAAAATCAGTTTTTCGCTCGTATTGCCCGGCAATAATCCCTTTTCTAAATCCATAGAAAAAGCTTGTCGTAAGATTTTAGAACAAAATTTAGACGGCAACACAAGTATTGAAATTCAAAACACACCGAAAATTCAGGCAAAACCTATAAGCATCGGACGTACGGACGACCAAAAAATGCTTCCCGGTGTAAAAAATATTCTTGCCATAGCTTCAGGCAAAGGCGGCGTCGGAAAATCGACGGTAGCTGTGAACCTTGCCGTAGCTCTTGCCCAAACAGGCGCAAAAGTCGGACTTTTAGATGCCGACGTTTACGGACCATCAGTTCCTAAGATGTTCGGCGTTGAAAACGAAAAACCTACGATAACAAAAATCGACGGAAAAGACATCATTGTGCCAATTGAAAAATACGGCGTAAAAATGTTGTCCATCGGCTTTTTTGTGCGCCCCGAAGATGCACTCATTTGGCGCGGCAGCATGGCAAACAGCGCACTCACACAATTTATCAGAGATGCAGATTGGGGCGAATTAGATTATTTTCTCATCGACCTACCGCCCGGAACCGGAGACATCCATCTCACAATGGTACAGACAATTCCGATTACGGCAGCCGTTATCGTGAGCACGCCGCAGCAAGTAGCCTTAGCAGACGCGTTGCGCGGTGTCGGTATGTTCCGTGCAGAAAAAATTGAAGTCCCGATTATCGGTTTTATCGAAAATATGGCATATTTCACACCGGCAGAACTTCCGAACAACAAATATTACATTTTCGGAAAAGACGGCTTGAAAAATTTAGCCGAACGCTTAGAAATTCCGCTTCTGGGACAAATTCCGCTCGTTCAAAGCATTTGCGAGAACGGCGATAAAGGCTCTCCGAGTGTTTTGGATACAGAATCGCCGACAGGAAAAGCCTTTGCAGAACTTGCTTTGAACGTGTCAGAAAAAATTGAAGAACGCAATGAGCGCTTAGCTCCGACCAAAAAAGTAGAAATAGACCCGAACGCAAACTGCGCCGTATAACCCGATATTTGAAAATGACAGACAGTGCAAAATCCGAATTAGAACACAAAGTCAGGCTCGTGCTGGATTCAGTGCGCCCTTACTTGCTTGCCGACGGAGGCGATATTCAACTGGTTTCCGTTACGAATGAGATGAACGCCGAAGTATTTTTACTTGGCGCGTGCAATTCCTGCGGCATGAGTTTCCAAACGCTTGCAAGTGTAGAGTGCTCAATAAAAAGTTCTATTCCCGAAATAAATCGTGTCATTGCAATTGATTACAATTTCGAATAATTAAAATTTCAAAAAAAAGCAGCAAAAACCTGCTTTTTTTTGAAATGTCAAATAATAAGCTCAAAGGAGATATTTTACTTTTTTTTTCGTTTTGTATTTATTTTTTTATATTTTTGAAAAAATTTTGACAAAATGCTTTCTAACACTTGTAAATACGGAATCAGAGCAGTCATTTACCTTGCAGTAAACGGAGACGGACCTAAAAAAATCGGAATAAAAAAGATTTCGGAAGATTTGAAATTGCCGGCACCATTTCTGGGTAAAATTCTGCAACAACTTGCCAAGCAAAAAATCTTAGACTCCACAAAAGGTCCAAACGGAGGATTCTCAATGGCTCGAAACCCGGACGAAGTGTCGCTTTACGATATTGTTGCGATTATTGACGGAACAGACATTTTTGAAGAATGCCTTATCGGTATGCAAGTTTGTAAACGAAACAAAGATTTTATAGACAGCGATTGTCCGTTCTTTAAAAAATCGCACAAAGTACGTTCCGATTTAAAGTCTTTGTTTGAAAATCAAAGTATCGGAGCTTACGCCAAAGGCATCAGAACACTCGACGCAGACATCGCACTTTAGGAACAATCAGAAAAAAAAGAATCGCAAGTAAAGCACCGATAATGTCGGTTGCAAAATCAAGCCATTCGGAAGATCTGCGCACAAACGGATGAGTTTGGGCAATTTCTATTAGTCCGCCCATTGAAACTGAAATGAATGCCGAGAGAAGAAAAACCATGACAGGTTTGAACTCCGAATATTTTGAAATATCTAAAATTAGCGCACCCGAAAGCATGAAAAACATGAACAGGTGCGCTATTTTGTCGAAATAAGGCAACACAAAAATAGATTCTGTTTTTATCGAATCGGCGGGCATCAGAGTTAATACAACTACGACAGTTATTGCCGCAATCGACTTGTAATATCGCTTAAAAAAACGCTTCACGTGGCAGGCATCTACCTTCATATTCCGTTTTGTAAACAAAAATGTTATTATTGCGATTTTTATAAAGTTGTATCGCCCAAACTGTTGCCGGATTTTATATCTGCACTTAAAACTGAGATAAAATTACAAGCCGGTTATCTCGAAAAAGAACAAATTGAGACCGTTTATTTTGGCGGCGGCACACCTTCTTCCCTTTCGCACGCACAAATAAACGAGATTTTTTCTGAACTTCAAAACAATTTTCAAATAGATGCACATGCTGAAATAACTTTTGAAGCAAACCCCGACGATTTAACTGCCGAATATATTGCAGAATTGCAGAAAACACCGATAAATCGAATCAGTTTGGGCATTCAATCCTTTTTTGA
Organism: Draconibacterium orientale; assembly: GCA_020718265.1. GTDB lineage: Bacteria > Bacteroidota > Bacteroidia > Bacteroidales > JAADGE01 > DYOJ01. The sequence continues at coordinate 5,212 of DYSM01000090.1, forward strand.
CAATGACCTCAAACGCATGAACCGCCGACATTCGGGAGCGGAAGCAATTGCATCCGTAAGACGCTTGCAAGAAGCAGGTTACGAAAATATCAGCGGCGATTTAATCTACGGTTTACCCGAACAAACATCGGAAAAATGGTCGGAAAATCTCAAACTTTTTTTCGATTTGAATATTCCGCATTTGTCGGCGTATCATCTTACTTATGAGAAAGATACAGCCTTTTACAAAATGTTAAAATCAGGTAAATTAGCGGAACACGCCGACAAAAAGAGTGAAGAGTTCTTTACTACCCTACTCGACCTTGCGCACACAAACGGTTTCCTGCAATATGAAATTTCAAATTTTGCAAAACTCGGATTGCACTCTCGCCACAATTCAACATATTGGACGAACACGCCATATCTTGGACTTGGACCTTCGGCGCATTCGTATAACCGAACCTCGCGACAATGGAATAAAGCTGACGTAAAACATTATATTACCGAACTTTATGAAGGAAAACTTTGCTGCGAAACGGAGATTTTGTCGAAAGCAGATTTATACAATGAATTTGTAATGAAGAATTTACGAAAAGTTTCAGGTGTGAATTTGCACGAATTAGAATCGAGTTTTGAAGAATCATTCAAAAAAATATTTTGGGAAAGTGCCCGAAAATACCAAGCAAGCAAACATTTGGAAATTAACAAAGATTCCGTATTTTTGTCGCGGTCGGGCATGTTTATTTCAGACCGCATTATATCGGAAATGTTTTATGTTTGAAGCAAATTTATCTGAAAATCTGACACTTAGCCTACAAAACCTGTGGTCGTTATCGGCAATGTATCTGCTTGTTTCTACAATTTCCGCTTTTCTGATTCCGCGCTACAACTTGCAAAAATTTCTGCTCACTCCAAAGGTTAAACATCACACAATCATCGGAAAAATTGGGTATTACCTTTTACTGGCTCTGCCTGTTTTTATGCCGTTCTCTTCGCTTAAACTATTGGAATACACAGGAGTAATCGTTTTTTTTATTGGAATTTTAATTTATCTTGCCGGAATATTTTACTTTTCTATCAGCGAACATGATAAATTTGCAGATGAAGGTATTTTCAGGATTTTTAAACATCCCGTTTATGTCGGATTTTTTGTAATTTTGCTCGGAATTTCATTTGCATCCGGAAGCGTTATTTATCTTGCTTTCAGTATTTTATATTTTTTTAATAACAGAGTTTTGCAAAAATCGGAAGAAAAATATTGTGTAAAAAAATACGGACAGGACTACGAAAATTATATCAAACATGTCAAATTTTAAATCTCAATAAAAAAGAATGGAAGAGAAAACTATTTTAATTACCGGAGCAACAGACGGAATCGGGAAACAAGCAGCGATTGACTTAGCAGCAGACGGATTTGAAATCATAGTCCACGGGCGAAATTCCGATAGAGTAGAAGCGACCCTGAGCGAGATTCGAGCAAACAATTCCGATGCCAAAGTTCATGGTTATACTGCTGATTTTCAATCGTTAGAAACAGTCTCAAATTTTGCCGACGAACTCCGAAAATCGTTTCCGAAAATAGATGTTTTGTTCAATAATGCCGCAGTTTTTGCGCACGAACGCACGCATTCAAGTAACAATTTGGAGATAAATTTTCAAGTCAATTACCTTGCACATTTTCTGCTGACGCTAAAAATTCACGACCTTGTTCAAAATTCCGAAAGCGGCAGAATTGTAAACGTCAGCTCCATGGTTCACGCAGCACACATTGATTTGACTAACATTCAATTTGAAAATAATTATTCAGGAAATGCAGCTTTTGCAGCATCAAAACTTTGTAATATATTATTTACAAATAAGTTAGCACGACTTTTTGAAGATACCGGAATTGCATACCTGTCGCTACACCCGGGCGTTATTGAAACAAAACTTTTAAATTCTGCATTTTCAGGCGGATTCCCGGTTTCCGAAGGTTCCAAAAGTTACCAATATGTTGCAACTGCTCCCGAATTGCAATCACAATCAGGCGTTTACATCGAAATGTATCGCCCAATGCGAAGCAATACAATTTCGTACGACACCGATATACAAGACCAACTTTGGGATAACAGTATGGATTTAGTTGAAAAATATCTCTAAAAAATTAGAACATGAACATTGTCATTGAAGGCTTTACGACAGAAAACGATGCACTGCTAAAGGAATCCTACAAAATTCGGCATACGGTTTTTGTGTCGGAACAAAATGTCGAAAAAACAATAGAATACGATGGTTTAGACAGCGAATCGACTCATTACTTGTTGTTCGTGAACCAAAAACCGGCTGCAACCATGCGTTGGCGCGAAACGCCCAAAGGCATAAAATTGGAACGCTTGGCAACACTCAAAGAATTCAGAGGCAAAGCACTCGGCTCGGTGTTGTTACGATTTGTTATGAACGAAATTTTGCCGTCAAAACAAAGAATTTACATGCACTCGCAAATCGACGTGGTCAGTTTTTACGAATTTCACGGATTCAAGCGGGTAGGCGAGCAGTTTACCGAAGCCGCAATTGAACATTTTGAAATGGAATACAGCCCGAAAAAAAATAAAATTTGATTTATAACGAAGTAAACTTGCCAAATTCATAAAAATTAGGCAATGACACTTGCTAAATTCATGGAAATTTGGTAAGTTTGCAGAAAAGTTTCGCAATGTGGTATCAAAGATTTTATGAAGAGATAACAGATTTCTTTCAACCCGGCAAAGTGAATTTGCTTTACGGACCGAGGCGAGTAGGAAAAACAGAGTTGATAAACAAATTACTTAAATCAAGCGAAGGAACATTGTTTTCAGGCGAAGGCGATGATATTATTGTTCGTAAAATACTCAGTTCCAACGATAAAACTCAAATTCTTGGCGCATTTAGCAATTACACATATATTTTTATTGACGAAGCTCAGCGCATCCCTGAAATAGGTTGGGGGTTAAAAATTCTTGCCGATAATTTACCCAAAACCGTGATTATCGCAAGTGGATCTTCTTCATTCAAGCTTTCGACGGAAATCGGTGCACCTCTTGCCGGACGCACAAACACCAAAATGCTGTATCCGTTGTCATTACTCGAAATAAAAAAACAATTTGGAGGCATGACGATATACCAAGAATTACAGTCGTATCTTATCTTCGGAATGTATCCGGAAACGCTTACGATGAAAAATACCGCTGAAAAACAAAACTATTTATCCGAACTGAGAAATTCATATTTGCTCAAAGATATTTTGGAACTTGACCAAGTACGAAATTCGGATAAAATGCTTGACTTACTGAGACTTCTGGCATACCAAATCGGAAACGAAGTTTCGCTAAACGAGCTCTCAAATACACTCGGAATAGCAAAACAAACCGTTGAACGCTACTTAGACTTACTTGAAAAAACATACATTATAAAAAAAATCAGCGGATTTTCCCGAAATCTTCGCAAGGAAATTACCAAAAGTTCGCGCTATTATTTTTTAGATAACGGCATTCGGAATGCTGTTATCAACAATTTCAATCTGCTTGAAATACGCAACGATGTAGGTATGTTATGGGAAAATTTCATGGTATCGGAACGCCTCAAAAAGCAAAATTACAACAAAATTTATTGCAACAACTATTTCTGGCGAACGTATGACCAAAAAGAAATAGACCTTGTAGAAGAACGAGAAGGTAAACTCTTTGGCTATGAATTCAAATGGAAAAACAACAAGTCAAAAGCCCCGAAAGAATGGCTAAATACTTATTCTGATTCGAGTTACGAGGAAATATCTCAAACTAATTTCGTAGAATTTTGTACATAAAAAAAATCTCGCACTTGCGAGATTTTTTGTTTTGCTCCCCCTCTAGGACTTGAACCTAGGACCTGCGGATTAACAGTCCGACGCTCTAACCAACTGAGCTAAGGAGGAGTGTTTTTTTTTGCTTATTGCGGGTGCAAATATAGAGCTAATTTTGAAAAAAACAATATATTTGCAAAAAAATTTTAAAAAAATTTGAAATGAGCTTAACAATCGTCGGAAGTGTTGCCTTTGATGCCATAGAAACACCTTACGGAAAAACCGGAAAAATCATTGGAGGCGCCGGGACTTACACCGCTTTGTCTTCATCCTATTTTGTTGATAATCCGCAACTTATATCAATTATCGGTTACGATTTTCCCGAAGAATATTTGTCCATGTTGCACAAACACGGCATAAGTACGGAAGGCATTGAGCGTGTTGCCGACAAAAAAACATTCTTTTGGTCGGGTAAATACCACGAGGATATGAACATCCGCGACACCTTAGCCACAGAACTCAACGTACTCGGCGACTTTGACCCCAAAGTACCGGAATCATACCAAAACACTGATTATTTAATGCTCGGAAATTTATTGCCGTCCGTGCAACGCAATGTGATTGAGCGACTTCACAAACGCCCGAAACTCATTGTGATGGACACCATGAACTTCTGGATGAACACAATGCTCGATGAACTTCTGAAAACCATCCGAATGGTTGATGTACTTGTGATTAACGATGAAGAAGCAAAACAACTTTCTGGGCACAAATCTCTTGTAAAAGCCGCAAGCCGCGTGTTGAAGATGGGTCCGAAACATCTCATTATCAAGAAAGGCGAACATGGTGCAATGCTTTTTTCGGGCGGAAAAATTTTCTATACACCCGCACTTCCTATTGAAGAAGTCTATGACCCGACAGGTGCCGGCGACACGTTTGCCGGCGGTTTCATCGGTTGGCTCGCCAAAACCGACGATTTATCGTTTGAAAACATGAAACGAGCCGTAGTTTTCGGCTCGGCAATGGCTTCGTTTACGGTTGAAAAATTTGGAACGGAAATGCTGCAATATTTAGACAAAAAAGAAATTCGCAAACGCGTAGTTCAATTTTCTGAACTTGTTACGTTTGAGATGCCGAAATAATCTTCAAAAAAAAGAGCACAATCAGAAGATTTGCTCTTTTTTTTTAGCACAAAACTTAAAAACGAC
>DYSM01000091.1 GCA_020718265.1 Draconibacterium orientale
TTGTTTAGCTAAAATAAAACAGGCTTTTTAGACCGGACTCATCAATATTTTGCGTGCTAAATTAGAAATATCTTTTGAAATTAAGAATTCAAAACAGCACAAAATCTGCTAAACTTTTCTAAAACATATTTCGGATGATTTCAAAGCGCAAATATCAATTCAGGACAGAAATCTAATCTAACTTTAATACTGCCATGAACGCATTTTGCGGAACTTCTACATTGCCGACTTGCTTCATGCGTTTTTTACCTTTCTTTTGTTTTTCCAACAGTTTTCGTTTACGCGAGATGTCGCCGCCGTAACATTTGGCAGTTACGTCTTTGCGCACGGCTTTTATGGTTGAACGTGCTATGACTTTTGCGCCGATAGCGGCTTGCACGGCAATGTCGAATTGTTGGCGCGGAATGAGTTCCTGCAATTTGTCCACCATTTTGCGTCCGAGTGTGTAAGCATTATCGGCATGAATGAGGGTTGAAAGCGCATCGACACTTTCGCCGTTGAGCAGAATATCGAGCTTTACCAAACTTGCGCGCTTGAATTCGGTTTGGTGGTAATCGAACGAGGCGTATCCGCGCGAAATGCTTTTGAGTTTATCATAGAAATCAAATACAATTTCGGCTAAAGGCATGTCGTAAGTGAGTTCCACACGGTTGGCTGATAAATATTGCTCGCGCAACAGCACACCGCGCTTGGTGAGGCAAAGTTTCATTATTGCACCGTAATAATCGGTGGTTGTAATGACTTGAGCTTCAATATAAGGTTCTTCAATATAATCAATTTCGCGCTCGGAGGGTAAGCCGGACGGGTTATGTACTTCGGACAACGCGCCTTTGTGCGTGAAAACTTTATACGAAACGTTGGGCACGGTTGTGATAACGTTCATATCAAACTCTCTGTCCAAACGTTCCTGCACAATTTCCATGTGCAACAGCCCGAGGAATCCGCATCGGAATCCAAAGCCAAGTGCGGCAGACGATTCCGGCTCAAACGTCAGTGAGGCATCGTTAAGCTGAAGTTTTTCTAAGGATGCTCGAAGTTCCTCATAATCTGTGGCTTCAATCGGATACACGCCGGCGAAAACCATAGGTTTAACTTCTTCAAAACCTGAAACTTGTGCTGTGCAAGGTCTGTCAAAATGTGTAATCGTATCACCAACTTTTACTTCTTTTGAAGTTTTAATACCTGAAATAATATAACCTACCGCGCCCGCACTAAGTTCCTTTGTCGGGTCGGGTTTCATACGCAGCACGCCTATTTCGTCGGCTTCATAATCTTTTTCGGTATTGAAAAATTTAACATGGTCGCCGGTGCGGATGGTTCCGTTTATGATTTTGAAATAGGCAATAATACCGCGATAAGAATTGAACACAGAGTCAAAAATCATGGCTTGCAACGGCGCATCGGGGTCGCCTGCGGGGGACGGGATGCTTTTTATGATGCGTGAGATAATTTCCGGAACGCCCATGCCGGTTTTCCCGCTTGCCTCAATAATATCTTCGCGTTTTCCGCCGAGCAGTTCCACAATTTGGTCTTTAACGATGTCGGGCATGGCGGCATCCATGTCCATTTTATTGAGAATCGGAATAATTTCCAAATTATGCTCAATTGCCATGTAAAGGTTCGATATGGTTTGAGCCTGAATGCCTTGCGTGGCATCTACCACCAACAGCGCACCTTCGCAGGCAGCAATGGAGCGCGACACTTCGTAGGAAAAATCCACGTGTCCGGGTGTGTCTATCAAATTCAGCACATAATCCTGTCCATCGACTCTGTAGTCCATGCGGATAGCATGACTTTTAATGGTAATACCGCGTTCGCGTTCCAAGTCCATATCATCGAGCACTTGGGCTTGCAGGTCTTTTTCTTCAATGGCGCCGGTGTATTGTAACAAACGGTCGGCAAGGGTGCTTTTTCCGTGGTCGATATGTGCGATGATGCAAAAATTGCGAATATTTTTCAAATGTTTATCCTCCTTGATATGTTTTTTGACACAAACGGCAAAGATACAAAAGAAACCGTATCGAACGTTAAGAGATTTTTATTTTGATAAAAATTTTAGGGATGGTTGCTATTTTCTTCCCCTAAAATAGCTTGACACAAAAAAGGTCAAGCTATTTTAGGGGAAGAAAAATGTCCAAACCAAAAGTTGTAAAAGTTCGGAGTTTCGTGGTGTGCCTTGGTGTTTATGTTGAGTTCTGCTTAGGATTCAAGCAGCCACATTTGCACTGTGCGCGGAGGGATAAATAAATTGAAGGATTCTTCTTTGTCTAATTTCAGCGTATAATTATTGACAACATCGCGGTATGTGCCGGGGTTTACGGAGCCGTACGTCCAAAACGGAACATTCACGCCTGATCCCGATTTGTTTATGGCAACAATGCCTTTTTCGCCTCGTCTGAACACAAGCACATTGTCGTCGTCGTAAAGCGGATATTGCTTTTGTCCGTGCACGGCGTTGTGGAATTTCAGCATTCCGGCAACTTCGGTGCGTTTGTAGAAACTCGACCAACGGTCTTTATCTTCGGGAAATTTGCCGGCAGATTCGTTGTTATCCGAAAAAATGAGCGGAATGCCGCCGTCTTTGCCCAAAATATAACCTGTTGCCAAAAGTTCATCGTGTCTGTCGAGCATTAAGCCTCGGAAACCGTCGTTGTATGGCAAATCGTGATTGTTTACGAACGTTACCGACCTGTCCCAAGGCAGAGCGAGGGCATCGTGTTCGGGATTTTTCAGCCAGCGCAGACTTCCGCCCACGCCGAACGCATTTTTTATGGTCATAAACAGTTTGAAATCATACGCCGACATGTGCGTGGCTTTCAGAAACGGACGCATGTAGATATCCAAATCGTTTTCGGAAATTGCCAAAACTTCGCCGAACATGAAACGGTCTTTGAGAAAATCGGCATCGGCAGTGTTGTCAATTTGTTTTTCGGTGATGTGTTTCACGGCGTCAATACGGAAACCGTCGAACCCAAAATCGTCTAAGGCTTTGAACAAATCGCGCTGACATTTCATAACGTGCTCGCTCTCGTTGAGGTCTGGTAAATCGCTGAGGTTGTGGTACATAACTTCGCCGGCATTGCCCCAATTGTTGATATTTCCGTAATGATGGAAATGTTCGTAAGAGAACAAAGGTTCGGACAAATCGCCGTAAAGTTTATTTTTTTCAAAAAAATCTTTGTTATCGGCATAGTTTTTCAGCTCGGCTTTCCCGGGAAAATCAAATTTGTCGTCCCGAAATTCGTTTGCCATGTGGTTGAGCACAATATCAAGATAAATTTTGATGCCTTTGGCGTGTGCTTTGTCCAACATTTCTCGCAATTCGGGCAGTCCGCCTAAGTGCGACAGCAAAATTCGATAATCTTTGGGTTGGTATCGTTGCCACCATTCTGTTCCGTTAATATCGGAATAAAGCGGCGGCGGCAGCAGGATTGCTCCGTATCCGAGTTGTTCAAAGTTGTCTAAATTTCGGATTATTTCCGAATATTTCCAATTGAAGGCGTGAAGAATAACCATGTTTCGATTTTTTGCGCTAAATTACACTTTTTTCGGAAGTTTTGTATTATGGATTGCTTTTTTCTTTTCTGTTTAATTGCTTTGCGAATAAAAATTGAGCATTTTTTCCTGAGTATTGTATAAATACAGCACATTTTCTTTGGTTTTACTTTTGAAAACCAAAAGCGCGTCGGAAGTGAGATAGTTGTATTTTTTTAATTCTTTGATACCTTTTTCAGTTTTTCTTTGGCTGGTTTCGCCCAAAAACCAACGGCTGCCCTTGGTACCCGATTCTGCTGTGCTGATTTTAATATCTTCGGAAAAATCGACGGTATGATACTCTTCTTTCCCTCCAAACATGATAATAAGTCTTTGATTTTCAGAATCCCTTTTCTGTAAAATGCAAGCAAAATCTGCAATACTGTCTTTATTGAAATCGCCGAAGGCAATTTTATTCAATTCGTAACTTTTGTAAGGTTCGGCAGTAATGCTCCATTCCGAAATATCGTGTGTAAACAGATTATTTTCAAGAAAATAGCTTCGAAGTTTGAATTTAAAATTAGCCGGAATTTCTGAACCGGCATAATTATTTGCTAAAATTGTGTTGATTTGTTTATAGGTGTGTTCGTCGCTGAGTTCTGCATTCGGGATATAGCCGGCAGTGTTGCGTAGGCTGTAAACTTTCTGGTATTCCGCGCCGGGCATAGGTTTTCCGATTAAGCGGACAATTTCGCCGTAATTGAGATTTTCGAGCGGAGCTGCAGTTATGGTGTCGTTTGCTAAAAGCACGGTGTTGCCGCCCACAACGCGGCGCACTTCTTTGCGCGTGAGCAGGTACACGCCCGCAACAATCATTGCAGTGAACAAAATTGAAGATAAAACCAATGTGAGGTTTTGTAAAAAACTGTTGTTAAATTTAGGTGTAAAAATCTCAATATCAGCAGCTTCTATGATTTTTGTTTTCAGACTGACCGATGCGTTTTTGATATTTTTTTTTTGTCCGGAAAGCAAAGCCAAACTAAATTCATCGCACGACTGGAAGCGTTCCAAGGGCTTTTTTTGGGTTGCTTTTTTGATAATAAGACGCATTCTGTCAGAAACTCCGACGTAAAAATCCTTTGGATCGGGAAAATCGTCATTCACAATTTTATTGTAAATATCGTATTCACTTTGGTTTCTGTCATACGGATATTGTCCCGTAAGCATTTGAAACAGAGTGGCTCCGAGCGAATAAATGTCCGACCGACGGTCTAAAACCTGCCCTCGCACTTGTTGCGGACTCATAAAAATGGTTGTGCCGACTTTGGAGCCGTCTTTTGTAAAGAGCGGGCTGTTTTGTTCGATGGATTTTGCAATACCAAAGTCCAAAACTTTGATGTTATCGTCTGCAGTTACAATGAAATTGCCGGGTTTTATGTCTCTGTGAATAACGTTTTTAGAATGAATATGTCCGATAGCATCCAAAATTTGCAACATCAGTTTTATCGCTTTTGTTTCGGGCATCGGACCTGTTACTTCGTCGATGTAGTTGTCAAGTGTTTGTCCTTCAACGTATTCTGTAATTAAAAAATATCCGAAATCATTTTCAACATAATCGTAAAGAGCAATAATATTCGGATGATTGAGCATTGAAAGCAGGAGTGCTTCGTTCTTAAAACGTTCGACGTACGACGGATTTGTTGCCAAAACGGGGTTTAGCATTTTTATTGCGGCTTTGCGTTTAAGTCGTTTGTGTACACCCAAATACACGGTGGACATGCCGCCTTTGTCCACAATTTCGTCAATTTCGTAATCGTTTATGAAGTTACCAATCATTGTTATTTAGGTTTAGGTTTGGTTACACATTCTCCGATTCTGAAATTCAGCATGTTACGTTGCGTTGAGCTAAAAATACTGTCCGTTTTTGTGTTGTAAAAATGTGCATATATTTCCGGATTGTTGCCCGAAGTGAAACAAATCACACTGTCGTTCGCAAAATATATTGTGCACGGCGATGTAAAATTGTAGTGCTTATTCCGGTTCAAAAGTCCGAAAACTGCGACGCTTGCGAGTATAACGCCGACAATAATCAAGCGAATCATCCATGTCTTCGTCTTCTTTTTTTTCTGTTCTGTTGTTCTGTTTGTTTTTTCGGAATTTTTTTTTTTATAAGAAACCGCAGTGTTCCCGGTATTAAAAAATCGGACAAGTTGAACCGTTACATTATCGTGCCCGCCGGCGTTGAGAGCGGCTTTAATGAGAGCTTCGGCTTTTTGTTCCAAGTTTTCGGAGGAAAAAACTGCGTTATGAATTTCTTTGTCGCGCAACATGGAATTAAGCCCGTCCGTGCACAGCAGAATTACGTCATCATCAGCCGGCAGTAATGGTTCTGTGCAAATTTCAAACAAAGGAATTTCGTCAATACCGAGTGCGGCGGTAATTTGGTTTCGGCGAGGATGGGTGCGAGCTTGTTTTTCAGTAATTATGCCTTCGTCAATCATGTCCTGCACTACAGAATGGTCTTTTGTGAGTTGCGTAAGTCGTTTGTGCGATGCGTGATAGATGCGCGAATCGCCGATGTGCGCAAAATAGACTTTTGTATCTCGAACTAAAATAATGACCGCCGTTGTGCCCGGTTTGTGGTCATCGGGCAAATCTGCAAATAAAGTGCGTATGGCAGTGTTCGCCTCTATAAATGCGGTCTCGAAAAGTATATTAACATTTTCTTCCCAAGCAATTTCAAAAACCAATTTAAAGGTTTGAGCTGCCGTTTGTGAAGCTATTTCACCGTAACGGTGTCCGCCCATACCGTCGAAAACTGCAAATAATGAACCGTTTACAGTATCTGCTTGCATGAAACTGTCTTCATTTTTTTCACGCACTAAACCGACATCTGTTCGACTTACGGATTCAAACGGTCTTATTTCTTCTGTTTTTTCGTTCATAGTTTATGGCTAAATCGAGCCGATGAGGTGCCCATTTGAATAAAATCTTTGTCAGCTAACTTCGACTTTTGGACGCGTTTTCCGTTAAGCATCGTTCCGTTTGTGCTGTCCAAATCTTCGAGAAAATAATCGCCGTCTTCAAGCCAAATCTTTGCATGGAAAGCAGACATTGTGGTATCCGAAACGGAAATGGAGTTTTCGCCGGCTCTGCCGATTGTTGTGCTGTGTGCCGTTAAAATGTATTTTTTAGAGTTCTCTTTGCTAATCACATAGAGTTCCGCATATACGCGACTGCCTGCTGCTTTAATGATTTTAGGCGTAAATTTTTCTTCAGTAATAGTTTTAGTGTCAGAAATTTTTCGTTTACGTTTGCTTTTTACGAAAAGAGTAATAATCAGCAAGGTTGTCAGAATAAATATTAAAATGAGATACGGAGCAGAACCGTAAGAGGCATCTCCTACCTTTTCCGAACTCAAAAAATAAGACTGAATTGTGTCCGTCCCATAAACAACTGTAAACGTATTTCTGAAATTTTTCTGCGAACTTTTGAACCGGAGAACAGAAAGCTGTTCGTTATCCGTAATTGTATGTAAATCAATATCTTTAATATAACTTACGATGATTTCTTCAATGGTTTCCGGAGTTGCATTTGTGTATAATCCGCCCGAACCCGAACTAAGTGTTATCAATTTTTCTTCTGCCTTACGGCTTACGGAGTCTGTAAACACAAAATAGAGCGGAATGTCGAATTTCCCGAGTTCGTCGAAGCACGATTTTTGGAAGTTTGAAACAGGAATACTGTCCGTAACAAACACAAACGCGCGCTTGTTTTGAGCTGACTCAGCTGCACTTGACGTTTCATATAACAAATTCAGAAAAGAGCAAAATGTAATGGTAACATTCTTTGGTTTCGGGCTAACTTCTTGTGTATAAGTATCAAAAAAAGCAAAATTTTTACTAAATTCAGGCGAAGCAAAGCGCGGTTTGCGCATTGTTTCTTCTTCATTTTGAAAAAAAGCAAAATTAATTCGGCTGTTAATTTCGCTCTTTTGGACACAATCCAATATCATTTTTACCTTTAAGGAGTCAGAATTTGCATCGGAATTTAAAACAAATAAAATATCTGTTAAAAAAGTAAACTCTGCAATAGCGGCAGTGTCTCGAATGTAGCTTATTTGTTTATCGTTTTCAAAAAATTGCAATTTCGAGGTGTCGAGCGGGTTTTTTCCGGCTTTAAGGTAAACTGTAACATAAGAATCGCTATTCATCTCGGCTTTTACAATGCCGATACGTTGCCCCGATAGTGTTGCGAGGCTCGTAAATAGCACATAAAGAGTGAATAATAACTTTTGCGAGTTCATTTTTTTGATAAAAATAACAAAACAAAGATAGTAAAATTTGTTAATACTGCGTGTTTTTTTTGCTTTCTGAATTTACAATTGTAAATTTGTAAAATTAATGCAAAAATTTTTTAGCTATGGTAATTGAAATAACAGATGCAACATTTGAAGCGGAAGTTCTCCGTTCGGATATTCCTGTAATTATGGATTTGTGGGCAGTCTGGTGCGGACCGTGCAAGATGATTCACCCCATTCTTGACGAGATTGCAACGGAATACGCCGGAAAAGTAAAAGTAGTGAAGCTCGATGTTGATAAAAATCGAGAAACTACTGCTAAATACGCAGTTAGAAACATTCCGACTGTGCTGTTTTTTAAGAAAGGCGAAGTGGTCGATAAACAAGTTGGTGCAGTGCCTAAAAAGAAATTTGTTGAAAAAATAGATGCAATTCTATAATTTTAAAGAAAACCGGCGCAGCTTTTTGCTGCGCTTTGTTCTAATTTTGCTTCATTTGCTTTAATTTGAAAAATTTAAAAGACATAAGCGAGTTTCGCGGACTTGCAAGCATTGAGTTTTTGGCACGTCAAGTTGTCGAAGGGTTTATTACGGGCTTGCACAAAAGTCCGTTTCATGGTTTTTCCGTCGAATTTGCCGAACACAGACTTTACAACACAGGCGAATCGACAAAAAATATCGACTGGAAATTGTATGCCAAAACTGACCGTTTGTTTACCAAACGTTACGAAGAAGAGACAAACTTGCGTTCGAGAATTATTATTGATGTATCGTCGTCAATGCTTTTTCCGAACAGAAAAAACGAAGGCATTAACAAACTTTTATTTTCGGTGTATAGCGCAGCCGCGTTAGTCCATCTTCTTAAAAAACAAAGAGATGCGGTCGGAATTACATTGTTTTCCGATAAAGTTGAATCACATACCGAGTCGAAAACCTCCGGCGTGCACATTACGCGTTTGTACGCTATGCTCGAACAACTTACGGGAAAAGATGCCGCGACTTTGAATAAACGCACTTCGCCCGCCGATTTATTGCACGAAACAGCCGACAAATTACACAAGCGTTCGCTGATCATAATTTTCAGCGATATGTTTAGTGCCGATTCCGAAGAACGCATTTTTTCAGCTTTAAATCACATGAAACATAATAAGCATGAGATAATTTTGTTTCACGTAACCGACAAACAACACGAGTATAAGTTTGATTATCAAAACTTTCCGCATAAGTTTGTGGATATGGAAACCGGCGAAAGCATCAAATTGAATCCGAACGACATCAAAACGCATTTCGAGCAAAATTCAAGCGAGTTTTACACAAATTTAAAACTCAAATGCGGTCAATATAAAATTGATTTTGTAGAAGCTGACATCAACGCCGGTTTTGACGAAGTTCTTTTGCCTTACTTGTTCAAACGCAAGAAGTTACTTTAATTTTCCGAGTTTGCTATAATTGCATTCAAATACTGATTAAATGGCTTCTGAAGCTGAAAGATGCTTACCAATTTTTCAGGATAATCAGGCGAAATTAGTTCAGAATCGGAAAAATTGTGCAGAACCACGTAGCTTGTAAAACGCAGCAAGTCTATGTTTGGGTGGTTTTTGTCGTATCCGCGCGGTGCGGTCTTAACTTGGTCTCCTTCCAAAGCTTTGAATTCTTTTACGAAATTCGGTTCTGCTAAAATTGCACGAAACTCTTCTGCATCGTGTGCAAGGTCGTCTCGCAAATTTTTAAGCACAGGTGCGGGCGGACAGTAAACTCCACCGCCTGCAAACGACGCATTCGGTTCAATATGAATATAATATCCGGCGTTAAAACTTTTTTTTCCGCCTTTGGCAATATACGCGCCCATATTGGTTTTGTATGGTTCTTTGTTGTTTGAAAAGCGTGTGTCTTTATAGATTCTGAACATGCAATCTTTTGCCGAATTCACATCAATCGAATTATCAAAATGCTTGATTTTCAATATCAAAACATTGACTAAATATTCAAATTTCTCCACAGCATCTGTATAGCGTGTTTTGTTATCGGCGAACCATTCTCGGTTATTATTTGCCTTCAAATCGGTAAGAAAGTTTAAAATACTTTGCATTTACTTTTTTTTTGTTTTAAATCTAAGAGTTCAGTATAAAAAGTCATAAAGTTGAAAGTTTGTAAAGTTAAATTACTGATAATAAGCAATTTACTTAAATTATAAAATATTTTCAAAAGCACTGATAATCAGGCATATAGATTGTTTAGCTAAAATAAAACAGGCTTTTTAGACTGAACTCATCTAATATATTGTATTTGTAAGAAAACTCATAACTCATTAAATTTCAATAAGATATATGAAATTTCGTTCAGAATGTTTTTAGAAATTCTGTTGAAATACAGTCGAAATTCAATTGAAACTAAAAAAAGCAACTGAATGAC
>DYSM01000092.1:0-4355 GCA_020718265.1 Draconibacterium orientale
CATATAGATTGTTTAGCTAAAATAAAACAGGCTTTTTAGACCGGACTCAATAATAGTTCGTCAATCTTAATTGCAAAGAAACAGATAATACACGTCGGTTTCTTTGCGTTATGCACATACACTAATTCAAATTAAATGAGAACGTTTTATTTTGTTTTGTTCCTGATATTCACGAGCAACAGCTTTGCTCAAATTGCTCAACCCGAAATGGTTTTGATAGAAGGCGGCTTGTTTCAAATGGGCAACACCGAAAGCGATTTTCGAGACGAATATCCGAGACACGATATAACCTTAAAATCGTTCTACATGGGCAAATACGAAGTTACAGCCGAGGAATTTGCACGTTTCGGACACACTGCCGGATTTGTGAAATCATACAGCTCCGGAACCGAACCGGCTTGCGGAATAAACTGGGAATTAGCTGTAATGTATTGCAATTGGTTAAGTTCCGTTTCGGGTCTGGAACGTTGCTACGACATCAATCGAGAAGGAAAGCAAATCCGTATCACATTTCTGTCCAAATCGAACGGCTATCGCTTGCCCACGGAAGCCGAGTGGGAATACGCTGCACGAGGCGGACAGAAAAACAGCACGTACGCATACAGCGGTTCCGACGATGCTCGCAGCGTTGCATGGTATATGGACAATGGCAAAACACTTAAAAAAGTAGGATTACGTCAACCCAACGCATCCGGTATTTACGACATGAGCGGAAACGTAAAAGAATGGTGCTGGGACTATTACGAAGAATCTTACTACAAAACAAGCCCGAAAGACAATCCCGTCGGACCCGAACACTGCACAACACGCGTAGCACGCGGCGGAAGTTACAGCGGACACTTGGAAATGTTACGCGTTACGAAACGCTATTTTCAACCCCAAGACGAAGCCGATTATACAAACGGTTTCAGAGTTGTAAAAAATCAATAAGCAAAAATTTAATCATTCAAAAGTCATAATATTGTCAAACATGCAGTTTTCTCCGTTAAAAGTAAGAAATCATATTGACTTATATTCAGTGCATGTAAGAAAACTCATAACACATTGAAATACAAAATTATATAGTAAAATTTAGACTTGAATATTTTAAGAAATTCTGTTGAAATACAATTGAAAAAAACAACAGAATGACTACTTTTTGACTATTGAATGACCACTGAATGACAAAACATTCGATTGAAAAAATGACTACAACCTTCATAAATTCAAATATTTACACGTTTTCTTACAAATACAAGATAACAATACAACCTAAAATATTTTGCACAATCAATTGCTATAATTTCTATTTTTGAAAAAAAAATTCATGAACAAAATATACACGCTGTTCGCAGTATTGATTTTCACACAAATTGCATTCGGACAGATAAATATCGGAGGCAAACCGCACAGTTTTGAGCCCGATGTAGCGGCACAACTTCCCAAAAATACACAGACAATCGAAATGCCGGCTACGGATTTCAATAAAATTTATGCCGAAGATGCCGCCGACGACCGAAAAGGCGAAAAACCTTGGCGATTTGGCGTAAATATTCGCACGGATATTTCGCCCAAAAACGCCGGCACGTGGACACAACTCGCCGACGGTAGCCGAATTTGGCAACTCCAAATCAAATCCGCAGGCGCACAAACACTTAACATTGCATTTGACAATTTTAAACTTCCGCCCGGCGGCAAGCTTTACCTTTACGCGCCCGACAAAAATATGATTTTGGGCGGATTTACGGAGCGCAACAACCAACCTGCACACACTTTTGCATCCGAACTTCTGCGCGGCGATGTGATGTTGCTAGAATATTTTGAGCCAAAAGATGCTGATTTTGAAGCCGATTTGCACATTTTTAACGTTACGCACGGCTACCGAAGTTTGAATTACGAAAAATCGTTTGGAGACTCGGGCAGTTGCAATATGAATGCAGCTTGCGCAGACGGCGAACCTTGGGCAAACGAAATTCGTTCCGTGTGTATGTTAGTTTCCGGTTTGAACGGTTTTTGCACGGGCGCACTCATCAACAACACCGCCGAAGATGCAAAACCTTATATATTGACGGCTGATCATTGTTACGAAAATCCGGATTATATTTTGTTTCGATTCAACTGGCAATCAGCAGATTGCGACAATCCGCCCATGTCGCCGCAATACAAATCTATAAACGGCGCAACATCTGTCGCGTTGAACGTTTCGAGCGATTTTTGTTTGTTCAAAATGAACGAAATTCCGCCGTCGGACTATCATGTATATTACGCCGGTTGGGACAGGAGCACCCGAATTTCACAAGCGGCAACCTGCATCCATCACCCTTCCGGCGACATTAAAAAAATATCGTTCGACGATGACCCGCTGCAATCCGCCGACTACGACCCGCAACCCTATCTGGCAAATTCCCACTGGAAAATTGAAGCATGGGAACGCAATACAACCACGGAAGCCGGTTCGTCAGGTTCGCCTCTTTTTAACGACAATCATCTCATTATCGGTCAGTTACATGGAGGCTGGGCATCGTGCGAAAGTTTAACTGCGGACTATTTCGGAAAAATGTCTATGTCGTGGGATTACAACTCCACCTTGGCAAAACAACTGAAACCGTGGCTCGACCCGCTGAATACCGGCGTAGAATCGCTTGTCGGTTACGACCCCTTGGCTGCACGCTACAACCGCGACCTCAGAGTAGTAAAAGTGCTTTCGCCCGAAAAAAAAATTGGCAATAAAGAAACATTTCGTGTTGAAATATCTGTTTCAAACCAAGGTTTCGATGTCATAAATTCGTTTACAATGCAAATAAAAAGCGATGATATAACGTTGGGCGAAATCCATTTCAGCGGCGAACTTTTGCCTTACGCGCTCACAAAAATCAGCGCAACTTTTTCTGAAATGCCCGAAAACGGCTCACATCTTTTATCTTTTTTTGTATCAGAAATCAACGGAAGTTTCGATGAAAACAGTGCTAACGACAGTTTGCGACAAACCTTTACCGTGCAGGAACAAATTTTGATTGAGGATTTTGAAGATTCAAAACTTTGGGCATTAAAAGGTGAATTTCAGATAGATACACCTATTCAAGAAGAAAACTTCACAGCATTTTCAGGCTCAAAAATTTTGGGCACCGACCTCACAGGACTTGGCGGCACGAAAGGAAATTACGAACGCAATTTGACAGAAAATCAATATTCGGCACTTTCGCCTGTCGGCGATGCGCGCCGTTACGAAAACATCTGGTTGAGTTTTAAAAGTCGCTCTGCTTTTGAGTCTTCCGAAACCGACAAGGCTAAATTAGCGCTTATTTTGCCCAGTGATACCGTTGTGATTTGGGAAAATCCGGAATCCGATTTCTCTGAAAATGAGTGGACAAGTCATTTGATAGACATTTCCGGTTACGCAACTGCCAAACGTTTTCAACTCAAATTTACGCTCGGTGAAACAGACAATTCCAACCAATTCACTGGTTGGAATATTGATGACGTTTCAGTATTTGGCGACAAAGTTGACAGTCCTGCGCCTACAAAAACGGAACTGCTGCTCTACCCCAACCCATCGGACGGCACACTTTACGTTGAACTTTCCGAACAACCGGAAGTCGATGGTTTCATGCAAATTACAGACATGTACGGGCGCGTGGTTTTGCAACAAATAATTGACAAATCTGAATTCATTTCGCCAAGCAATGCCGGAAATTTGAGAATATCTCAGCTTGATTTGCACGCAATTCCTTCGGGCGTCTATTTTATTTCTGTAATATTTAACAGTTTGAAAATCAGTGATAAAATTGTGATAACCAAATTCAGATAGAGAATTCACTCCTGCCATCGTTTTGCAGGAAAATCAAAACCCGCGAGGTCGAGCACGCGATCAACAACCGTATCTACAAGTTCCTCAATAGTTTGCGGGTTGTGGTAAAACGACGGAGATGCCGGACAAATTATTGCACCGGCTTCGGTCAGCGTAGTCATGTTGCGCAAATGAATGAGACTGTACGGCGTTTCGCGCGGCACAAGAATCAATCGACGGCGCTCTTTCAACATCACATCGGCAGCGCGTGTTACGAGGTCGTTTGAAACCCCGGAAGCAATTCGTCCGAGTGTTCCCATAGAAGCCGGAATAATTATCATCGTATCGTATTTTGCCGAGCCTGAGGCAAACGGCGCGTTAAAATCCGTTTTATCGTAAACGTTAAACCAATCTGAAACAGAAATGGTTTCGCCTAACTCTGCTGTCCAAATTTGCTTCGCCGTGCCGGAAAACACAACGCTGCAAGCCGAAATTTGATTTTGTAAACTGCTCAATTTCAACAATAAACGCTTTGCATAAATCGCACCGCTCGCGCCCGTAACCGCTACAACAATTTTTCGACTCATAC